>CAMNMO010000239.1 GCA_946544695.1 uncultured Ruminococcus sp.
ATATTTTACAGCCGTAATGCATGTTCAAACCTTTGTATTATGCAAAAATTGATTTACGTAGCTGTAATATCTGCACTGTTGACAACAGGAACGATTTGGGATATAATATTACTTGAAAATATTTTTAGGGGCTGATAAGATGTACAAACAAGGCAAATATCAGATAGTGTCAAAAAAGAACCCCGCAAAGGGCATTTTTGACATCGAGATACTCTGTCCCGAGATAGCTGAGATAACGCAGCCGGGTCAGTTCGCACAGGTGGCAGCTGAGGGCTTCTTCCTGCGCAGACCCATATCCATCTGCGATATCGACAAAGCAAAGGGCACCATCAGGCTGGTGTTCGAGATACGTGGCAAGGGTACCGAAAAGCTGGCTGAACTCAACAAAGGGCAGCTTATCGACATCATCGCACCGCTGGGCAACGGCTTTAAGGTGCTTGACGGCAGGAAGATAGTCTGTGTGGGCGGCGGCATAGGTGTACCCCCGATGGTGGGCATCGCTAAGGCTTACGGCAAAAATGCTGTGGCTATCAGCGGTTTTCGCAACATGGCAGCTGTCATTCTTCAGGAGGACTTTATGAGTGCGGGCGTTAAGACGATACTCTGCACCGATGACGGCAGTGCGGGCAGAAAGGGCTTCGTCACCGATGCACTGAAAGAACAGATAGCCGCAGAAAAGCCCGACCTCATCGTTGCATGCGGACCTATGGTCATGCTGAAAAACGTGGCTTCCATAGCTGAGGAGAACGGCATAGAATGTCAGGTCAGCTTAGAACAGCGCATGGCATGCGGCGTGGGTGCCTGTCTTGTATGCGCATGCAGAACAGTCAGGGACGGCAAGGAGATACATTCACACGTATGCAAGGACGGTCCCGTATTTGACAGCAAGGAGGTGGTTTTTGAATGAACAGACTGAATGTGGATTTCTGCGGAGTTGATTTCAAGAACCCCATAGTACCTGCCAGCGGCACCTACGGCTACGGCAGAGAATATGAGTGCCTTTATCCCCTTTCAAAGCTGGGCGGCATATCGGTAAAGGGCACCACACTGCACAGGCGTGAGGGCAACCCCGCCCCCAGAGTTGCCGAGACACCTTCGGGCATGCTGAACTCGGTGGGTCTGCAAAACGGCGGCGTGGACAAGTTCCTTTCCTACGAACTGCCCAACCTTGTCACCAAAGACACACGCATCATCGCAAACATAGCGGGTTCTACCATTGAGGAATGCGCTGAACTTGCAGCAAAACTCAAAGGCAGCGCTGTGGATATGATAGAACTCAACATCTCCTGCCCCAACGTTAAGCAGGGCGGCGCAGCTTTCGGCACCGACTGCACCATTGCGGGTCAGGTCACAAGGGCTGTCAAGGACAATTCCGACAAGCCTGTTATGGTAAAGCTTTCACCGAATGTCACCAGCATCACAGATATCGCAAAAAGCGTTGAGGCAAACGGCGCAGATGCGGTATCGCTGATAAACACGCTGCTTGGCATGCGCATAGATATCAACACAGGCAGACCCATACTTAAAAACAACGTGGGCGGACTTTCGGGTCCTGCGGTGTTCCCTGTTGCGGTGAGAATGGTATGGCAGGTGGCAAATGCCGTAAACATACCTGTATGCGGCATGGGCGGCGTTTCCACATGGGAGGACGCTGTTGAGATAATGATGGCAGGCGCAAATCTGGTACAGGTAGGCGCAGCCATTTTTGCAGACCCCTACGCACCTGTCAAGATAATTGACGGCTTGCAGAGATTCTGCGAGGACAGGGGCATAAACAACATCAGTGAGATAGTAGGCACTGTCAAGCCCTGGTAATAAAAGAAAAACACGCCCCCGAACGCAGCTGTATCTGTTTGGGGGCATTCTTATGCCATAAAAAAGACCCTCGCAGCAGCGGGGGTCTTTCAGTATTATCGGCATCAAGCCTCAACAGGCTCGAATTCTATCCTTATCTGCGGCAGCTTCTCAATGGTCTGATAGCTGTTGAACATGCCGTCCTCTATGGACAGGTCGTTCTCACCGCTTGCGGGGGGTGCGAATATTCGCAGTGTCAGGTCGGCAGCACCGTCAAGGGGCTTCTCGTAGAATGCGCTCATCATGTCGATGGTCTTAGCCCTGGGCGACTTGTAGAACCACTTGCCGTTTATCTCCAGCATCAGGTTGGACTCGTCATCGAAGGTGACTTCGCAGTAATGGGGGTTGCCCTCGAAGTGCAGCGGTATCTCCAGACCCTCAGCGTCCTCCGAGCTGCCCCAGCGCAGCTTTGCAGGCAGTGTCACCTCGCCGCCCTTTGTCATTTCGGGCTTGAAGAAATCATCGTGGATTATCTCCTTGTAGGCAGCCATAACAGGCTGTTCTATACCCACGTTCTGATTATTGGGGTCCTCTATCTCCAGACCCAGTCTGCCCCTGTCACGGAACTGGTAGAATGTAAATCCGCTGAACCACTCATCGCTGTCAGCCTTCAGCATGTCGCAGAAATCCCTGACCATTTCAGCCTGGTCGTAAGCGCCCGTAACGTCGCCGTCAGCATTGAACTCACTCATTACCATAGGCTTGCTTTCGCCGCCGTTTATTACCTTGAATCGCTCATAACTCATCTTGGTCAGCTTATAGGTGTTCTCAACAGTGTCACGCTTGAATGACTTGTTCTCTGAGGTCTTGAGTGCCACATCAAAGGGCCAGCCCCAGTGCAGTGCCATGTACTTGTCCACCGACCATATATCGGTCTCCCTGACAGCCTGCGAGAATTCCTTCTCCATTATTATCTCGGTGGCATTGGGGTCCTCTATACCGCCTATGCACAGCACCGTCTGAACGTTGGGTGCCTTCTCTTTAAGTATCTTGTTGAAGCGGCAGTAGAAGTCTGCCACGCCCTGATAGGTAGTCCTCTTGGTAAAGCTGAACCAGTTGCCTGTCGCCTCATGGTTGACTCTCAGGAACACCCTGCCGAAAGTCCTCATATCCTCAGCGATGGCGATAAGCTGTTCGTCCGAAACGTTGGGGTCGATGGTCAGCGTCAGGGTAACGTCCTGTCCGTGGCGCCTTACATCACGCATGAAGGTGAAAGGCTCGCCCTCTCTGTTGCCCTCAAGACCGCCCTTGTAGGTGAAGTAGTCATCATAAGGGTAATCCCACTGGAACTTCACATCTGCGTCCTTCATCACCTCTGATATCCTGCCCGGGAACTCCTTGTCCAGCGGATAGTAGCAGTACATCAGGCTGATGCTTCTGTGGGGTCTGCCCAGCTTGTGGAGGATATAATCCTGATCCACATACTCGCCTCTCTCCGATCCGTCACCCAGATCTACCGCACACTTTGCTTTACCCAGATGCACGGAATAAACCTTGTACTCACTCATAAAATACCTCCGTTTTCCACCCGATGGGGGTGATAAATACGACATAGATATACTTATCCCGACCACAAAGCCCGAAACAGCAGGCACTGCGCCAGGTCTTAACGAATATTTATATGCCGTTTACTATTGCACCTGCACACCCGCAGGTCATCTCCATTATTTTCTTTCCCTTTTTAAGCATTGTTCTCCGCCTGAGTCTCATTCTCCGCCTCGTGAGATGTCTCCTCTTCGGTCGGTTCGGCGGCTATCAGGGAATTTATATCGTCACACACCAGTGCGATATCCTTGAACACCTGACAGCTTTCATCAGTCTCGGGCGTCTGCTCGGTATATATGCACAGCACAAAGGGCGAATCTGCATAAACTATCGCACAGTCACTGAAAGCACTTTCAAGATAATCGGTGCCGTACTTCTGTGCCACATCGTATTTGCCGCCCAGCGCCTTGCCTATCTGGATATTCAGCTTTGCATTGCACATCAGATCAATGAGCCACTTGCCCTGCTCGTTCTCCTCTGCGAACTCATAGATATCCACATAATCCTTAGCCATATCCTCGGGGGTGCAGTAGGTGAATATCCATTCTCCGTTATACCCCAGATAGAAATTCGCCCCCAGCTCATACTGCCTGTTATTGAATGCATCTGTGCCGAAATTGCGGCAAAGCAGCTGATAAGCGGTGTTGTCGCTCTCGAGTATGGTGTACTCTATAAGCTCCTTAGCGGTGAACTCCCTGCCGTACTCCATAGCTGACAGCGTACCGTCATCACCGGGCCACTTCTCGTTCAGTGAAATCACCGTATCCAGGTCGATGTCCTTTGCCAGCAGTGACTTCACCAGCGGAGCCTTGATGGTGCTGCATGTCATGAAGGTGTTGTACTGATGGTAGCCTATACTTGCACCCGTCTCGATATTTTTGTAGCAGAAGCCCAGTGGGAAGTATGACTCATCGCATATAGTCTGCAATCTGTCAAAGCAGTTTTTCAGTTCTTCATTTGAATACACCATGTCAAAGTCGCTGACCGTAAAGCCGTACCAGCCCTCAACATTGTAGTATTCGGCAGACCTTGTCTCCACTGCCTTTTTAACTTCTTCGTTGACCACCACTTCATCGGGCTGCTGCGATGAACCGTCCTCCAGCAGCGGCGAAAGCAGCGATGAGCTCTCGTCCTGTTCGGGGGTGGGCTGGGCATCTTCCGTTACGCCCGACGACGCATCATTCTTGCCTTCGGCGTTTACCGCCGTACTCCCTGCGCAGCCTGAAAGCAGACTTACAGCCGCCATAAGCGCCATTATGCCTGCGCACATTCTCTTATTCATATTTACCTGACCTCACTGTGATCTCGATTCGGCATACTCCCTGCCGTGGGATCACCCTCACCACATCACATCACATGCCGTACCACCACGAAACGGCATGGCTATATACCCTTGTATTGTACCATATTTTCCGCCGAAAGTCAACAATAAAAACGACTTTTTTCCGCATATACAGCCCTTGACAAAAAGAGAAAAATAGTATAATATAAATAT
>CAMNMO010000240.1 GCA_946544695.1 uncultured Ruminococcus sp.
GCGAATTTTCACGGAAAACGTAACTTGCACAGCCTATGATGGTTAGTCATACAAAACTAATTTGCGAAATGTCTTGCTATTTTGGAAGATACGTGTTATAATAACAGTGTATGATGATAACGGCACTGCCGATATATGGCAGGCGGTCATAACGGATAGAAAAGGAGCATTGAAATGGCTGCGGAAAGAATACCTGAGAGAAGTGAAGTTTCGCCCGAGAATACATGGGCGCTGGAGGATATATTCCCCACTGATGAAGCCTGGGAGCAGGCACTGGAGGAGCTAAAGAAGTTTCCCGAAAAGATAGCTGCTTACAAGGGCAGGCTGTGCGAAAGCCCCGAGACCCTTACCGAATATCTGGAATTGTGCGACGAGCTGTCTGTACGGGTGGACGCACTGGCTAACTATGCACAGCGCAAGTCCGATGAGGATACGGCTGTTGCAAAGTATCAGAGCTATGTGGGTCAGCTGATGAACGTGCTGGTGGCAGTTAATTCTGCGGGCAGCTTTGAGACCCCCGAGATAATAGAGACACTCAGCGAAGACACACTGAAAGCATGGTGCGCCGATAACACCCCACTGGCACTGTATGAGCGCAAGCTCAGGAAAATACTGGACATGAAGGAGCATGTACTCTCCGATGCTGAGGAGAAGCTGCTTGCCATGACAGGTGAGATGGGCAATTCTGCCGAGAACATCTATTCCATGTTTGCCGATGCAGACCTTAAATTCGCTGATGCAGTTGACAAGGACGGCAACGCACATCAGGTCACACACGGAAGCTATATCCCCCTTGTCAAGAGCACTGACAGGGTGCTGAGAAAGTCGGCTTTTGAGTCGATGTACGGCGGATACGGCAATTTCCGCAACACCTGTGCCGCCACACTGAATGCACAGATAAAGGCAGTGAATTTCTACTCGCAGGCAAGGAAGTACAGCTCGTCTCTTGAAGCTGCGTTGAAAGCAAACGAGGTACCCACTGAGGTATACACAAATCTCATTCAGGCTGTGCATGACAATATGCATTATATGTACGACTACGTTGCGCTGCGCAAAAAGCTGCTGGGCGTTGAAGAGCTGCATTACTATGACCTGTACACACCCATCGTTTCCGATTTTGAGATGAAGGTGACTTTTGAAGAAGCTAAGGAAACAGTCCTGAAAGCGCTGGCACCTATGGGCGAGGATTACTTTGCCATACTCCGTGAGGGCTTTGAGAACCGCTGGATAGATGTTTACGAAAATGAGGGCAAGACCAGCGGCGCATATTCCGCAGGCGCAAGGGTGCACCCCTACGTGCTTCTCAATCACAAGGATACCCTTGACTGCATGTTCACACTGGCACACGAGATGGGCCATGCGATACATTCCTATCTCTCCAACAAGAACCAGCCTGTGGTATATTCCGACTATGTCATATTTGTGGCAGAGGTGGCTTCGACCTGCAACGAAGCGCTGCTTATGCAGTATCTGCTGAAAAACACCGATGACAAGAAGGAGAAGGCTTACCTGATAAACTACTTCCTCGAACAGTTCCGCACCACCCTTTACCGCCAGACCATGTTCGCTGAATTCGAGCTGAAATGCAACGAGATCTGTGCATCGGGCGATTCGCTGACAGCTGATTCACTCTGTGAGATATATGGCGAGCTGAACAAGCTGTACTTCGGTGACGGCGTCGTTCTCGATGAGGAGATAAAGCTGGAGTGGGCACGTATCCCGCACTTCTACTATGACTATTATGTTTACCAGTATGCAACGGGATATTCCGCTGCCATCGCACTTTCGCAGCGCATTCTCAATGAGGGCGCACCCGCTGTAAAGGACTACATCGAGGGCTTCCTCAGCGGCGGCTGTTCCACCGACCCGATATCGCTGCTCAAAAAGGCAGGTGTGGATATGTCCACCACCAAGCCTGTCACCGATGCGTTGAAGCTTTTTGGTGATCTGATAAAGCAGATGGACGAACTGGAAGGTTGAAAGAAGTTTCGATAACGATGCAGCGAAAGGAGGGGCTGCATGAAAAAATGGCTGATATCAGCGGGGGATCGCAGCAGGCTTGCAGCAATGCTGCCGCTTGACTCACGCAGGGCAGGGCGCACCGCAGAGAACCTCAGGCATAACACGCAGACCTTCGGCGCATGCAAGGGATTGCTGAACGGACAGCGCACCAAGCCGCTGTGTGACATGCGATACGGCACCTATCCGCTAAGCTGGAACGGCTGCGAACTTATAGCCTGCTATAACGCAGCGCTCATGCTGGGGCGTGATATAACTTTCCCGCAGGTGATATTCGAGTTTGAACTCAATAAGATGCATTACCTTTTCCCGAACGGCTACTGGGGCACCGCACCCAAAAAGCTGTGGTACTTTTTCAAAAAGCACGACATGCCCTATAACTCATACCGTGATGGCGCTGAGTTTGCAAAGCATGCAAGGACGGCAAAGGCAAGCTGCGGCATAATATCATTCTGGAACAACAAGCGTTCTACCGCAAAGCTGCACGGTCATGATTTTTTCAGCGGGGGACTGCATACAGTGTCATACCGCTGGCGTGCAGGCAGGTTTTATGTCTACAACCTGTACGGCGGTGACAGCGGCGCAAGGGTGCTGGCTGACATCGCACAGGCTTACTGCGAAAAAAGGTTCATAATCGGCTATATTTTCGAGGGCGAAATACACTGAACAAAAAACGGAGGGCGATCACCCTCCGTTTTTTATTTCATTCTCACTGTTTCTCTTTTTCCTTGCGTATTGCAGCATCTCTTTGCTTTTTGCCGAAGCCCACAGCACCGCCAAGCAGCAGCACTGCAGCTGCACCGATTATGATGCCTGTGGTGCTGTTGTCCTTTTTGGCAGCAGGCTTGTCTGCATCAGCCTGCGAAAGCGTTTCATTCTCACCCGCAGCTTTGGTCTTTTCAAGTGCGTCCTTGTCTTTGGCGATGACCAGCATCGAGACTGTCTCAGGCTCCATCTCATAGGTTATGGTATCGCCTTTGACTGTTACAGCAGGGTTCTCATCAGTCATATCGAACACCTGCGGTGCAAAGCTGTTGAGTCCATATAAATGGACATAACTGTAATCTCCGTCCAATATTTTGATGTTTGCAGTTGTCTTGTCCTTAAATGCCTTGTTGGTTATCACAAGGGTAACTACATCAGTGTTGTCACCCTCAATGGCTGCATAGCCGTTTGAACGTTCCATATCGCTGGTCTCGCAGGAAAGCAGCGTGTCACCGAAATGTCCGCCCTCGCCGTCATAGTTGGTGTACAGGTCGATGGCAGCGCACTGGTAGTCGGCTTCCATTGCGAACAGTGTTGCAAGGTAGACATCGTTCTGTGCAAAAACGCCCAGCGCTTCCGCTTCTGCGATGCCGCCGCAGATATCATAGCTGCCGCCGAAATCATACTCGGTTATGGCAAGCTTTGTACCTGGGTAGAACTGATCTATCGACTGGCGCAGATTGGGTATCAGCGGCAGGAACTCTCCGCCTGTGTCAGTTATCCAGCTGTCCTCTTTATAGGACTCATCCCAGAGACTGCGCACCGAATCGAATCTGGCTTTGACGCAGTTCTCGTTGGTGTAATGCTTGCAGGAACGTTCACCGCATTCGCCCTTTGCTTCGGTGTAGTAGTGTACGTCCAGCGCATCTATCAGGCGCACGCCGTTCTCGTCCTCAGCTTCCTTCATCTTATCCAGATAGTAGTCCACGAACCAGCGGTAGTCGGGGCGCCATGATTTGATCTCGTTCCAGTCGGGCGCACTGACAAAATTCTGGAAAGAACTGTAACCGAACAGGGCCGGTCCGAATACTTCAGCATCGGGGTCTATCTCCTTGACAGCCTTTGCCATAGTTATGTTCTTCTCAACTATCTCCTCGCAGGTGCACTGTTCGGGGTGCATGCGGGAATGCGTCATGTGCCACAGCCCCGGTTCGTTATCCATCGAATAGCCTTGAATCCCGCCGTTTTTGGCGCTGCCCAGTGTTTTCACCAGATAGTTGACATACTCGTCCATATACACCACGCCGTCATTGAGGTCCGGGGTGTCTGCAAAGTCGCTGCCCTTGACAAGTTCCACCTTGTTCCATCTGTCAGAAGGCGCAGTCTGGTCTTTGGTGACTTCGCCGTTCATGTCCGCCGAAACGTAACCTGCCAGCTGCAAAGTGGTCATGGCGTAGGCATCGTTCTTTTCCTTGCAGCGGTTTTTCAGGTTTATGGACATAGCCCCGGGTACTTCCCAGAGATCCTGTGACATGGTCTGCTGGAAGTAGTTGTCTGAAAGGTTATTTCTGTCAGAACCCGCATTTGAAGCGTTGGTCTCCCAGTTATAGGCAGATGAACGGTTGCCGCCCGCACGTATGGCGGTGGGCATGACTTCTCCGCCCATGAGTTCTTCATTTATGCCGAATATGTATGGTGAGATGGCTTTGCGTTCGGCTGCGGGGTCGATGATGATATCCACACTGCTGCCGTTGTCTGCCTGTGCGCCAACGCTGCACAGGCATAATGCAGCAACAGCCGCAGCAAGCGAAGCTGCTTTAGCGAATTTTTTCATAAGTTCCTCCGAGAATGCTGAAATATCATACGGAGCACAATGCCGTCTGATATCATACAGCGTTTTTCTTATTGTAGCATTTTATGGACAAAACGTCAAGGGGGCTGAGGCGATATGACGAATTTTGTCTGCGATGCATCCAACGGCTGACCGCTGCGGACTTTGCAAGGCGGGCTTTAGTAAAAGTTCATACCCGACGATGACCTCACGGAAATCAATTTTGACAAAACAAAGCTGTATTTTTGTGTATTCCCCCCGCCTTCGGCGGGGGGAATACACTCAACACCATATTTTACAGCCGTAATGCATGTTCAAAC
>CAMNMO010000241.1 GCA_946544695.1 uncultured Ruminococcus sp.
TGTTCTGGAAACGCTCGGGATAAAGCTCGTACCACTCTTTCAGGGCGTCGTTTTTCAGTATCTCGATGTGTATGGCGGCAACGCCGTTTATATAAGAACTTACAAATATTGCCATAAATGCCATCTTCACCATGCCGTCACCCACGGGCGCCATCTTGCGTATCTGTTCCTTGTCCATTCCACGGCTGTACATGTCAGCATAGAAACGCTCGTTTATCTGGAGTATCACAGCATAAACATCGGGCAGCACCTTTTCGACCATGCGGCTGTCCCACTTTTCAAGGGCTTCTGCCATAATGGTGTGGTTGGTGTAGTTGAACACCCTGTGCGCTATGTCAAAAGCGGCATCAAAGGTGTAGCCCTCTGTGATAAGCTGGCGGATAAGTTCGGGTATGGCGATAACGGGGTGGGTGTCGTTCAGCTGTATGGTCACATAGTCGGGCAGGGAATCCAGTGTGCCGAAGTTTGCCTTGTGCTTGCGCAGTGCATCGGTCACCGAAGCAGCCGAGAAGAAGTATTCCTGTTTCAGCCTGAGTATCTTGCCAGCTTCACAGTTGTCGTTGGGGTAAAGCACTTTGGAGATGTTTTCAGCATCGTTCTGTGCTTTCACAGCGCCGTCGTAGTCACCGCTGTCGAATGCGGCAAAGTCGAAGTCAGATGCAGACTCAGCCTGCCACAGACGGAGTGTGCCTATATTTTTGGTACCGTAACCGATGACAGGCATATCGTAGGGCACTGCCAGCACAGTCTGGTCGCCGTAGTGTATCTCTACTGTATCCTCATCGTGCCTTACAGACCACGGATCACCGAACTTTGTCCAGTTATCAGCTTCTTCATGCTGGAAACCGTCAACTATGGACTGTTTGAACAGACCGTACTTGTACCTTATGCCGTAGCCGTCAAGGGGGATATCGTGGGCGGCTGCGGAATCGAGGAAGCATGCAGCAAGTCTGCCGAGACCGCCGTTGCCCAGCGCAGCGTCCTCAATATCTTCCAGTTCAGCGACTGACCTGCCGTGCTTTTTCAGCGCCTCATCCACCACGTCGATAATACCTGCGCAGAGGAGGTTGTTATGGACAGATCTGCCCATAAGGAACTCCATAGACAGATACATTGCCCGTCTGTTTTTCAGGTGGGCAGTTTTTGAAACGTTCCACTGTTCACTGACTGAGTGCATAACGACGTCAGCGACGGCTTGATGCAGCTGCCATACAGCAGCATTTTCGGCAGTTACGCCGAAGGAAGAATCGAGCTGAGCGGACAGCTCAAGATCAAAGTCAACAATATTCATATTAATACCCCTTTCGGTAATTTGATACGAAGAAAAGCAAAGCTCGGCAAACTGCGAGCACACTGTTTATTTTATCAGGTCCCCGACTACTTCACCTGCGATGACCAATCCCGCAGCTGAGGGCACAAATGCCAGTGATCCCGGCGTAGCCCGTCTGCCGGGTGAAGGGACCTCTGTGCTGCCTTTCGGCGTTATCGGCTGTTCCTCCGAATACACCACCTTTAATTTCCTTACCCCACGTTTCTTTAATTCGTGCCGCATGACCTTTGCCAGCGGACACCCCTTTGTTTTATATATGTCACTTACCATAAAGCCCGCAGGGTCAAGCTTGTTGCCTGCACCCATTGCGGATATGACAGGTGTTCCCGCTGTCTGCGACCTGATGATGATCTCTATCTTGCCCGTGACCGTATCTATGGCATCTACCACGTAGTCGTATTGCGTGAAGTCTATCTCGTCTGCCGTATCGGGCATGAAAAACATGCTGTGTATGGTCACCTTTATGTCGGGGTCGATGTCATGCACCCTCTCGGCAGCTACCTCTGTTTTCAGCCTGCCTATCGTACTGTGCAGTGCGATTATCTGACGGTTGAGGTTAGTTATGCTGACCGTGTCGTTGTCGATAAGGTCAAGCTCGCCTATACCGCACCTTGCCAGCGCTTCCACCACATATCCGCCGACGCCCCCCACACCGAATACAGCCACACGGCTGCGGCGCAGCTTTTCCATTGCTTCACTGCCCAACAGCAGCTCGCTCCTTGCATACTGTTCCTTCATTTACTTCCTCCAAAAAGCGGCAGAACGCCGTAACGTCCTGCCGTTGTAATTTTTTGCCGATCATCTTTCAGGCAGATCGTTCTCTTTCTCAAACTCGAATATCTCTTCATCGGTCATATCATAGTCCTTGCTGAAATCATGCTCGATATTCTCACGCCTTGTCTCGATGGGCTTGTCGTCATCAACGCCCTCGGTCGCATCGGGAACGAATACCGTGCGCACCGTGCTGAGTATTATGCGCATATCTTCTCTTATGGACTGATGTTCGATGTACATTAGGTCAAGCTTCAGCTTGTCGTATGGAGTGGTGTTGTACTTGCCCATTATCTGTGCGTAGCCTGTCAGTCCCGCCTTGACTTTCAGCCTGTACTTGAACTCGGGCATGGTCAGCTCATATTTCTCTGCCAGCTCAGGTCTTTCGGGGCGGGGACCTACGAAGGACATGTCGCCCTTGAGTATGTTTATCAGCTGCGGCAGTTCATCAAAGCGTATTTTTCTGATGACCTTGCCCACAGGTGTTATACGGTCGTCATTCTCGGCAGCCAGCCTTGCGCCGCCCTTTTCGGCATCGGTTATCATGCTGCGGAATTTCAGCACCCTGAAATGTCTGCCGTCGGTGGTCAGTCTTACCTGCGAATAGAACACAGGGCCGCCGTCATAAAGCTTGATCATCAGCGCTGTTATCAGCATAAAGGGCAGCAGCACCACCAGCATTACGCCTGCCAGCAGTATATCGAACATGCGCTTCATCATGCGCTGCTCAAATTTAAGACCGTCATTTCGTGACAGCAGCAGCGGGGTATCGAACAGGTGGAAATCGTCCGCACCACGCAGTATTATATCGGAAAGCTTTGGGTTGATGTAAGTTCTTATTGAATGCTCAAAGCAGAATTTCACAAGTTTATTGCGCAGTCCGCTGGGGATATCCGTGATGATGACGCCTTCGTACCTGAGAATGCGTTTTTCGATCTCATCAAGGCTTTCCTCGCAGCTGACGGCGGCGCAGATGTTGTACTTGTCAGTACGCTGAGCCATTTTGTTTACCAGATACTTGGCGTTTGAGTTGCCGTAAATTATGATAAGCCTGCGTGGCGGATACATTTTTGTATATATCAGCGTGAACACATAACTCCACGGCAGGGCAAATGCCAGCTGAATGGCAGCCAGTACGAACATAGGCGTCAGGTCCATACGGTTTCTGCCTATGAGGGCGATGAGGACTATCTCCAGCGCATTAGTGCCCACTATGCCCAGCACCTGCGAGCCAAAAAGTCCCATAAACTTGGAATAGCCCAGACGGAAGCCGTTGAAAAGGCTGGTCATGATGGCATACATCACGGCGTAAATGCCCATCATCAGCAGGTTGCCGTAATACCAGAACGGGTCATGCATTTTACTGTTATAATAATTATACCAGACATGTGAAAAGCTGAGCATGAAAAAAAGTATGATAACGAGAGCGGCCAAAAAATTAAGCAGTCGTTTATACTGTTCACGGCCTTTAGATCTTTTAGTCAAAAAGCAAACATCCTTTACTTTAGTATTATAGTAAACGACATTAGATTTTCGACATAAACTGCTTACAGCTGCCGTCGTCTTGGCTGCTGTGAGCAGGATATGTCAGAAAATCTTTGTCGTTTAATATATCTGTCATGAAAAAAATACAAATGACTTTATAGGTACATATTATAGCACACTTTGGCGAATTATTCAAGGGTCTGGGGGGACTTTCAGTTTATTTTCACACAATGGGGTCATAAAAAAGGGATAAATTTGGGACAGAAAGTAAAAAAGCACAGGGAGCTGCCCTGCGCTTTTTCTTATCGGAATGACTTTTAGGTCTGTTCTTTACCCGAATTTATCTATGTCCAGATCGGGCGGCTTGTCTATGTCCTTGCCCACATAGCCGCCGTTTTTGCGCCGCTGCTTTACACATTCCGTCAGCAGATACTCTATCTGACCGTTCACCGAACGGAAATCTTCCTCCGCCCATGCCGCCAGATCATTGTACAGCTTCTCGGATAAACGCAGCGGTACCTGTTTCTTTGATGCCATCAGTATAGGCTGCCCGAATTCACAACGGGCTGTGCATCATGGTTGCCGCAAAGAACTACCAGCAGATTGGATACCATTGCAGCCTTGCGCTCGTCGTCAAGTTCGACCACGTTCTTTTCGCTCAGCTGTTCAAGTGCCATTTCCACCATGCCGACCGCACCGTCAACTATCAGCTTTCTTGCATCTACTACGGCGCTTGCCTGCTGTCTTTGCAGCATAGCTGCTGCGATCTCGGGGGCGTAGGCAAGGTATGTAATTCTCGCCTCGATGATCTCAATGCCTGCGTTGCTGACTTTTTCCTGTATCTCGTCTCTTATGCGCTGTGCCACCACTTCGCTGGAACCTCTCAGGCTGCCTTCGTCTGCTATGCCGTCACCTGTTGTATCCACATTAGGTGCAACGTCATAGGGGTACAGCCTTACGATGTTTCTCAGCGCAGTGTCGCACTGCAGCGAAAGGTACTCCTTGTAGTTGTCCACATCGAACACTGCCTTTGCCGTGTCCACCACTCTCCAGATAACAGCTATGCCTATCTCTATGGGGTTGCCGAGACAGTCATTTATCTTCTGCTTGTTGTTGTCAAGTGTCATCATCTTCAGCGATATCTTCTTGTCGAATGCAGGCATAACTGCTGCGGCGTTGATCTCGCCGTTGCTGACTGTCACTTTCTTTTCTTCGCCCGAAACATCGCCGCTCTGACGCAGCTTTGTGT
>CAMNMO010000242.1 GCA_946544695.1 uncultured Ruminococcus sp.
GCCTGAAGACCATCAACGACCGCTTCGGCCATGAAGAGGGCGACTTTGCGATACGCTCGGCAGCCGAGATATTAAAGCGATCATTCGGCGACGAGATAGTCGGCAGGATAGGCGGCGACGAATTTGCGATAATCACTTACGGCAGCCGTGTAAACATCACCGAGAAAGTAAGGCTGATGAAAGAGTGTGCTTTAAAACACAAAGGCAGTCTGATAAACGAAGTCAATCTTTCGGTGGGAATAGCATTCCGTGCGGAAAACAGTGAACTTTCACCCGAAGGACTTTTCCAGACAGCAGACAAGTTCATGTATGAGGACAAGTCAGCTTATTACAGGCTGAAAGGCAATGACAGGCGTCACAGGTGATGCGTTCTTCAGTTAAATAAAAAACAGCAGCCGATGTATCAACAACGATACATCGGCTGTTTTATCATGCTGTAAAGTTATTTCACTTGCCTTTCAGCAGTGACCTCAACTCGTTTTTCATTGAGCTTCTTCTGTGGATAAAACTATTGTACGCCCGATAGAACGGAAGCAGCGGGATAAGAATTTTATGCTCGTAGAAGAACGGGAATGCATACTGGATCTTTTCCATTGACAGGAAAAGACGGTCGAAAACATATCTGAGCTTGCCTGCTGTGCCACCGCCGAACTTTTCAAGCTTGTTTTTCACCATGTTGCTCTGGGTACCGTAAGTACCGCTGAACACGATATATCTCAGCATCTCCTTATCTTCATCTGTCAGCTTTCCGCCGCCGAAAAGATCAAGCGCAAGGCTGCGGCTCTGCCTTTCAAAATCCGCTATGCCAAGCTTTTCGCATTCAGCTGCGATATAGTCCATATCCAGCTTATCAGCATATTCCTTCATGTATATATATATATCGATAAAGGACCTTATGCCTGTGCCGCCATTTGAATAATGCTTATACTCATGCGATGTCAGATATATGTACATATCCTCATCGCTGAAATGATAGCCGTATCCGTTATCGTCATCTTTGATAAGCTTGTCCCTGATACCGAGATAATACTCATATATCTTTTCATCGTGGAATTTTCCGAACAGGCTTGTGTGCATCTCAAAGTTGCTTACAGGCTGCCTGAAATAAACGTCATGGTTGCCTTTGCCGACATGTTCGGCAGTAAAGCCCAGCGACTCCATGATACGCTGAACATCTTTCCCACGGGTGCTGTCGATGAGTATATCATTATCAGACATCTGTCTCATGCCGTATTTCGGATATAAGTCTTTGATGACCGACCCTTTCAGCGGCATATACCAGATGCCCTCAGCTTCAAGCATTGCCGTTATCTGTTCCCTGTCGATATCCAGCTGAACATTCTTGCGGATAGCCTTGCCCTTTGCCTGTTTAAAGTTTTCATCATTTATTCCTGCGGACTCAAGTGCCATAGCACACATAGCTGTCAGCATGTGCTTCTGTGACGCATAGTAAACATCTTCAAGCACCATTCTGCCCACCCTTGCATCTGAAGGGCGGCGTTCATTGACCGCACAGTATGAAAGATAAATGACATCTTTGATCGCTCTTATATATTCCTGTCTGTTCATATTTCCTCGATCCCATTTTCTGTAAACCTTAGCACCCTGTCGCATATATCCAGTGCTGCGGGGCGGTGTGTGACTATTATGACCGTTTTGTCGGTCATGTTTCTTAGATTTTCAAGCATACGTTTTTCAGTATGTTCGTCCAGCGCAGAGGTAGCTTCATCAAGCAGCAGCACGGGGCTGCCGCTGAATATCGCCCTTGCAACGGCAATGCGCTGCATCTGCCCCTCCGAAAGACCTGTACCACGCTCGCCCAGAAGTGTGTCTATGCCGTTTTCCAGGCTGTCAACAAAATCATCTGCACAGGCTATTTTAAGTGCCAGTGCTATCCTCGCATCGTCGCCTGCATGCTGTTTGTCGGGAAATGTCACCACATCACGTATAGTGCCTGACATAAGCTGATTTCCCTGCGGCACATAGGCAAACAGCCTGTGCCATTTGCTGTCCAACATTTCGGACTTATCTGCCTTGTCCGTGACGAATCTTTCGCCGCCGTCAAGCTTATATATGCTCATGAGAAGTTTCAGCACGGTGGACTTTCCGCAGCCGCTTTGACCTGTAAATGCGGCATATTCGCCCTTGTTTATACAGATGCTTATGTCATTCAGGACTATTGGCTGGTCATCTTTATTGAGGGCATCTATACTCTCAACATTGGGGTAATAGGTAAAATCCGCATTTTTCAGACCGAAGCATTTCAAGCCGTTCTTATAGAAATGTAAGACTTCCTCAAGCGGCAGCGGTCCGCAGCCCTCATCATCAAAGCGTTCTATCTCCATAAGGCGTTCAGCGCTGGCGGTCATGGCATAGAATTTCGGCAGGTATCCGGTGATATTCGCAAAGGGTGACTGTATCTGCGAGATAAGCTGTGTCATGGCAGTAAGGGTACCGAAAGAGATGGTGCCTTTCAGTATCCCGTAGCCGCAGTATGCCGCACCTGCAAGGTACATGCCGTTCATAGCTGCCCCGAACCCCACATTGCACAGGTTAGAAAACCGCAGTCTTCTCATGCGGGCATTTTTATGCGCCTGCATTTTCTCGGCGGCTTCTGCCTCAGTCTGTGATTCGGTGGCAAAGGAACGTATCATCATGAGACTGCCTATACGTTCCTGAAGAAAGATACGCAGCTTGCCGTCTTGTTCCTGAACGTTTTTATGCAGCTTTTTCAGCACCTTGCGGAATGAATAGGTAAGCACCAGAAGCACCACGCCGCATGGGACTATCATGGCAGCAAAGCGTCGGTCAAGCGCAATTATCATCACAAGTGCACTTATAAGCTTGACTATCATGCCTGCAAGCCCAGGAAGGATCTCAACATAGCCGTTTGCGATGATAAGGGTATCATTGGTCAGCCTGTTCATCCATTCGCCCGAATGGACTGCGTGAACGCTTGCAAAATCCTTGTGCAGTATGTTATCGGTGAGCCTTTCCTTGAAGATATTCTCAAAAGTCGCCTTTGAAAGTTCGGTCAGCCAGCGGATGAAAGCCCTGATGGATATCTGTCCGATGACAAGAAGGATGATGTATAGAACTTGTGTACGGAATTTTGTACTGTTATGAGAAACAGCGCTGTCCACCATATTCCTCATAAGAAGCGCATAAAGCACACCGCTCGCACCATTCAGCGACTGCATCATACTGAGTGCGGCAATATACCATCGCTTTCCTTTCGGAACGGAGAACAGCCATTTTATCGTGTTTTGTTTTTCCATTTTTTCCTCAGCCATTTCGGGAAATACAGCGCTTTCAGGACAAAACTCCTGACAGGGAAAAGCCCGCACCAAAGGGTCACATAAAGCCTGTACGCAGGGTCGGTGACTTTTATCTCCCTGCCGTCACGTATCACAGCGGTAAGCACCCCTATGATATGACGGTCGGTTATGCCGCATTCCTTTTTCCAGCGGTTGTCACCGCAGATAACATAATCGTGCTTTCTCACCTGCAAAATGCGGTGCAGCACATACTGTCCGCTGTCACGTTTATAGAGCGGCACATCGTATTTTCTCAGCCTGTGTTTCGGCTTGCGGCTTATGACCAGAAGGTCACGGTCCTGCTTTATCAGCGGCATCATGCTGTCGCCTTTATTGGTGTAGACCAGCTTGCCGTCACGCTTTATCACATCTTCAAATCTCATCGCATGCCCTCATAAGCGACCTTTGCCGCTTCGATATCCATATTGCAGTCCAGCCTGTAAACCTTGACATTATCCAGCATCTCATCAAGCAGTGCAAGCATTTTCGAGACCTGTTCAGGCTTTCTCGGACGGTAGGACTGCTGTAACATAAGCGCATAGACATCAGTCCGTGATACCTCCTGTATGCTGTTCTCTTTTGCCCTCTCAAGCAGACAAACAGCTTTCAGCGGCACCGAGATATTATTGCCAAGTTTGTGCTTGCCGTTGTACGGAGTACCATAAACAGTCACTTTTCCGCCGTTTATGTTTATGAACGGTTTATCATCATTTACCATTACTGCCCTGCTGCCAAGCAGTTCACGCCAGAGACGTGTGTGGGTGGATTTGCCTGTGCCAGACTTTGCAGTGAACAGGTAGCCCACGCCGTCAACAGCTATGCACGAACCGTGAAACAGAAACGTACCATAGTTTATCATCTTCTCTGACAGATCTCTGTATACAGCCAGTTCCTCCAGATAGGAGTCGGGATAGTCGAAAGGCACCCTGCCCTCAGCCTTAGCTGTATGTTCACTGCGTTCACGTTCGTAGTCGATATCCGCCTTCGTAACAGTGACTGTAATGTCTGCTGTGCCGTCAAAGCGGTAATCCTTGCAGTAATCATGCACTTCATTATAAAGCGAATCGATACAGATCACCTTTTCTGCGATCTTATAAGTACTTTTCATGTTCAGCCCTCAATGGCACCGATCTTTTTCAGTTCGGTGATGACCTTGTGCACATCAGTCTCTATCTTGCCCTGAGGGGCATCGTACTTTTCACGCATTTTGCTGACAACTTCCGCTTCGGTAGTATCATTTTTTATGAGCGAAAGTATCTCGCCCAGCATCTTGTTGCCCTTGACAAGCCCTGAGAAATTCGCAGAACCTGTTGCGACCAGCATGGTCTCATTTTTAGTTTCATGGACTATGAAATCTTTTTTTAGTTTCATACCTTTTTACCCTCACATTCTATCGGACTTTCAGCGGCTTTTGCAAAGCAGCACTGATGTCCGCAAATAAAAAGTATCAGTTTATATTATAGCGCATTTTGTTAATAAAGTCAACATCT
>CAMNMO010000243.1 GCA_946544695.1 uncultured Ruminococcus sp.
AGAACATGAAGTCAATCCACTAGAACAGCCTAAAATGATTGGAGAGAGAATCAAAAATTTAGAAATCTTTTTCATTATGACGCCCTCCCTTATTGCAGTATATGGTTTTTGTATTTACTTCTTCCTCTCGGTCACCGCAGCATTGCACTCCATTATGGAATCTTCATAAATGAGCTCACCTATGCTGTCAGCCGTGATGCTGCCCGAACGGGGATTTTTCACCGAATCTATGCTGCCGCTGACAGTCGCTTCCACATCTGAATACTCAAACGACAGGTCACAGTCCACCATCTCGCAGTCGATAAGCTTTAAGTCCTTGCAGTAGCAAAGCGGCTGTGTGCCGATTATCTTGCAGCGTATCAGCGTCAGCCCCTCAGAGAACCATGCAAGGTATTCGCCCTTTACCACCGAATCAGTCACGGTGACATTTCTGGCATGCCAGAAAGCGTCCTTAGTATCCAGCACCGAATCCTTTATCACCAGTCCCTCAACGTACTGGAAGGAATACTTGCCCTTGAAATCCAGCCTTTCTATCTCGATATCACGGGCATCTAAAAATATGTATTCAGAAACTATGCGGCTGTCGGATATCTTTGTGCCCTTTGTTTTCCAGCCGAATTCCACCGATTCTATATCACAGCTGCGTATGACTGTGCCGTCGCATTCACGCAGCGCTTTTACGCCCCTTATCTCGGTGTTTTCGATGATACCGTTATCCGAATACCACAAAGCAGCCCTTGTCTTGTCATCAAGCTTTGAATCCCTCAGTTCATACTTTTTGGCATGCCATATCGGATATCTCAGCGAAAACGAACAGCCGTCTATCACCACATTTCTCGTCTCTTTCAGCACCGATTCACCGTCAGCGGGGCCTGCGAAGGTACAGCCCTTCACCACAGTATCACTGATGTTATACAGCGCTCTTTCATTATCATATATCTTGTTTTCTATCAGATCCATTTACAGTTCCCCCAAGTCAGATTTTTTCAAGCGGATATTTTTCTGCGGGCGGGCAGTATTTTTCCG
Source organism: uncultured Ruminococcus sp. (assembly GCA_946544695.1). Taxonomy (GTDB): domain Bacteria; phylum Bacillota; class Clostridia; order Oscillospirales; family Ruminococcaceae; genus Hominimerdicola. Next base: position 1,027 of record CAMNMO010000243.1, read on the forward strand.
AGATCGCAGCCATATCCTCTGCGGGTATCTCCCCGAAAACATTCTGCATATCCATATTCAGGTGTTCTTTGCCAGATGTGCGGAACACTGTGACGATATCACGGTCACGCACAACGAATGAAAGCATGAGTGATTCGGGCGTTTTGCCCTCCCCTGCCGCCGCCGATACTATCAGCGGGTCATCAGTGACCTTTGTTCTGGCTTCACAGCAGTTGCACAGCGGTGAATACGCCATCACCAGCACATCATGTTCCCTGCACCACGGGATAAGGTCATATTCCGCACCACGTTCGGCAATGTTATAAAGTATCTGGTCACAGAAACAGTTGCTGCCGTTTTCACATTCAAACAGCTGTTCCATCTCATGGGTATCAAAATTCGATACGCCCCAGTGCTTTATCAACCCCTCTTTGACAAGGCTTTCCATGCTGCCGACCATCTCCTGAAGTCTGACATTGCCTTTCCAGTGCAGCAGATAAAGGTCGATACAGTCAACGCCCAGCCTTTTCAGCGACTGCTGACAACAGCTGCGGTACAGACCTTTCTCAGCATTCGACGGCAGTATCTTGTCAACGATGAACAGTGAACTGCGGTCAGTGCTGCTTATGACACTGCCCAGTATCTCCTCGCTTAGTCCGCCGCCGTACATTTCGGCAGTATCAAGCAGCGTCATGCCGAGTTCGCAAATGCCGTACTTTAACGTTTCGGTCTCAGCCGACCTGCCGCAGCTGCCAAGTCTGTATGTGCCAAAGCCTATCAGCGGTATCCTGACACCTCTGTGGATAACATATTCCATAGTTCACTCCGTAGTCTTGTATTTACGGCTGACCTGCCGTGCACCGTTGTCAGCGGTACAGCCGCACTTTATAGATAGATATTATAACACAAACTGTAATAAATAGCAAGTTCTGTTTGCACGCAAACGTATCCATCTTATGAAAGATAAGCTGCAATTTCACACCGATATGCAGCTTGATCGACAGTCAGCCCTGAAACTGCGGTTTAAACGACATTTCGGGGCAGCATCATCTATTGAGTGCAAAGCCGTATCGTGGTAATATGAAGAAAAATGTCACCATCACAAGGGTGTCAAAAACCGGGCACGGGTAGTCACGGCAGGCTTACCGATAATTGCGAAACAAAAACTTTCATTTTCCCCTGTATCACTGCGATACGGGGGCTTTGGCATTCATGCGGGCGACAGGTATCGCAATTATGATTAAAATTTTTACACAAATATTCTTTAATTAATAGACTTTTCCCGAAATATCTGTATAATAAAAACATGGAATAAAAGGTGTGCTGAAAATCAGCACAAAAAATGATCGTTTACATAACGAGAAGGAGGAATATGTTATGAGGATAGGTCAATGCGTGAAAAGGGTGACAGCTGCGCTTTTTGCAGGCGCTGTACTCTTTACGCAGTCCGCTGTACTGCCTGAGTTTTCCATACAGGCGGAGGCGGCAGGCTTGTGCACGGTCAATGTGAACAAGTCGTATCAGACGATACAGGGCTTCGGCGGTATCAATCTTCCTGAATGGGCAGGCGACCTGACTGCCGCCCAGACGCAGAAAGCATTCGGCAACGGCAAGGACGAACTGGGTTTCACCATACTGCGTATCTTCGTCAATGACGACAGCAGCCAGTGGTCTAAGGCAGTACCCACAGCCAAGCGTGCGCAGCAGCTTGGTGCCACAGTTTTTGCCACCCCCTGGAACCCGCCCGCAAGCATGCGTGTCAACGGCAACAAGGATATCTACACAGGCAGATATCAGCTGAGGAAGGACAAGTGGGCTGATTATGCAGGTCATCTCAACAGCTTTGTCAAATATATGGAGGGACAGGGTGTAAAGCTTTACTCGGTATCGGTGCAGAATGAACCCGACTATGCTGAGGACTGGACTTACTGGAGCACCTCCGACCTGACGAACTTCATCGCACAGTACGGCAAGAAGATAACACAGGGCACGAATGCAAAGCTGATGTCGCCCGAAAGCTTCCAGTACAAAAAGGATATCTACAATTCCATACTGGGCAACCAGACAGCATTCAACAACGTGGGCGTTTTCGGAACACATTTCTATGGCACACAGCGTTCGCAGATGGACTACTCGGCGCTTGAAAACTGCGGCAAGCCGATATGGATGACAGAGGTGTACGTCCCTAACAGCAACCACGATGCAGATACATGGCCCGAAGCAGTTGAGGTCGCAGTGAACATGCACAACGGTCTTACAGTGGGCAACCTCAGCGCTTATGTCTGGTGGTATATCCGCCGCAGCTACGGTCCCATAAAGGAGAACGGTCAGATATCCAAGCGTGGCTACTGCATGGCGCAGTATTCAAAGTTCGTCCGTCCGGGCGATGTGCGTGTTGATGTTACCGAACAGCCTGCCACAAACGTGTATGTTTCGGCTTACAAGAACAACAAAGATCAGGTCGCAATAGTTGCGGTAAACAACAGCGACAACGGCTATGCACAGCAGTTCTCGCTGGGCAGCAAGGGCATAAGCGATGTTGACAGATGGCGCACGTCCGCAAACGAGAACCTTGCCGAGACAGATAACCTGACCATCGACAGCAGCGGCAACAGCTTCTGGGCACAGCTGCCTGCAAGAAGTGTTTCCACCTTTGTGGTAACACTGAACGGCGGCACGACTCAGCCCGACCCTCAGCCCGAGGAGGAGACTACCCTTGATGAGAACGGCTACTACTTCCATGACACCTTCGAGGACGATCTGGGCAAGTGGCAGAAGCACGGCGACACCACCCTGCTGAAGTCGGGCAGAAATCCCTATCAGGGCAAGGAAGCAATGGTAGTCACCGAACGTACAAAGGCTTGGATGGGTGCTGAACGCACACTGTCATCTGCATTTGTACCCGGCAAGACTTACAGCTTCTCGGCAAACGTCAGCGAAATGGACGGTGACACCACCGACACCTACTACCTGAAACTTACTTATAAGGATTCATCGGGCGAACAGCGTTATTCCACCATTGCAGAGGGCGTTGCACCCAACGGCAAGTACGTTCAGCTTTCAAACGAGAACTATACTATCCCGAGCGATGCAAAGGACGCTGTGATGTTCGTTGAGACAAAGGATTCGACAACGAATTTCTACATCGACGAAGTCATAGGCGCACCCGCAGGCAAAAAGCTGCCCGGCGCAGGTATCCCCGAGATACCTCAGCCCGAACCCGATCCTGATCCCGATCCCGAACCCACAAAGCCTGTCTACCCGATAGTTACATCGGTGGACTACGACCGCACTTATCATCAGTTCAAGGTCAACTGGACAGAAGTGCCCAACGCACAGGCTTACGGCATAGCTTACTATTCGGCAGGAAAATGGAGAGTTTACACACAAAATCTGCCTGTGAACAAGACCTACTGGACTTCACCCAAGCTGACAGCAGGCAAGACCTATAAAATGGTCATCGCAGCCAAAGTCAACGGTACATGGGATACAAGCAAGCTTTCAAGCAGAGCGATAACTGTGACCGTAAAATAAAAACAGCAAAGCGGACAGCGCACGACAATGTGCACTGTCCGCCTTTTTGTACAGTATCAGACAACTGCTATTATCTTCCGTTCGCCTCTCAGCTTTTTCCCGAGATAACCCGCAGCTGCGGACTGTGTGGTGAAAAAAGCCGAATGTTCGGGCGAGGACATGGCATAAATAATATCCCTGCGGTCGGTGACCGAGCGGTCAAAAATAAGCCTGCCGCCCTTTATGACCTTTTCAAG
>CAMNMO010000244.1 GCA_946544695.1 uncultured Ruminococcus sp.
TGGGCAACGTACAGTACATCGACAGGGGCTATGAACAGATAGAACAGGTGCTGACGTCGGTGGGTGCGGATATACGCAGGGCGTTCTGACGGACAGCGGACGGATATCGCAGCAGGAGTTTTGAACGGCTATACAGGATCGCAGGAGAGTTATAAAACGAGACGAACTTCTGACATGACCGAACACACAAACTGATATCTCGGGCTGTGCGGAGGGTCTGAGTAAAAATTTTCGGATAAATGACAAAGGAACGAGTAAAATGAGTAATTACGAAAACGAACCTGTGCCTGCTGCAAGGCGGGTCGGGCGGAAACTGAATATACGTGTGCTTTATGCCATCGCAGCTGTGGCAGCGGCGGTGGTCATACTGATACTTTGCATGACTGTGTTTTTCAACGTCAGCGAGGTGGAGATAAGGGGCGTGACCCTTTACACAGAGGATCAGATAGTCAACGTGGGCGGCATTTACGAGGACATGAACCTGGTGCGCACAGATGTGGGCAGGGCTGAAAAAAGGCTTACCGACAACCTGGTATACATCGACGAGGTGAAGGTGACGAAGGAATATCCGTCTACTGTGGTGATAGACTGCAAGGAAGCTGTAAAGGCGGCTGACATAGAATATGAAGGCGGGTACTACGTGCTGAGTTCTTCGGGACGGATACTTGAAGCCGACAACCCCGAACCTACGGGTGGGATACCGATAATCACGGGCTTCTCGTTCTACACCGCCGAGGACAAGATAGAAAACGGCGAGGAACTGAGTGAGAGCGAGATATTCGCATACCGTGCGGCGGGCGCAAAGCTGAGGTCTGCCGACGATTACAGTGACAAGATAATACTCGACCTGCTGGCAGAACTTGACAAACAGGAATACGAGAACGTGAGGACGATAGACATATCCTCCCGTGCAAATATAATAATGAACATCGACGACAGGCTGGACGTCAAGCTGGGAAGTTCGGCGGACATAGAATACAAGCTGAGTTACTTCAAGGAAGTGATGAAAAAGCTGGTGAAGGACTATCAGGGCACGCTGATATACAACGGTTCCGAGAACGGAGTTTCTGCCATACCTAAGGATAAGTATCTGGGCAAGCCGAACTTCGCAAAGGACCCTGAGGTCAGCGATGACAGCGGCGTGGAAGATGCCGAGCCCGCAGATGCGGCACTTGATGCCGAAAACGGCGTGAACGGCGACGACAGCAGTTCGGCTGAGACTGCTGATGACGGCGTACAGAGCTGGGATGGCGGCGGTCAGGCAGACTACGGCTGGGACGGCGGACAGAGCTGGGACGGCGGCGGTCAGGCAGACTACAACACCTGGGATAACGGAGAATATTACGGTTGGTGATTTTACCAATTAACAGAAAATTAAACTGAGTCAAAGACTTAATATCGGCAAAATCCTTTACATTTCGGGGAATTTGTGTTATAGTATTAATGTATCTAATTATGTTCTTCGGGTCAAACGGCAGATGAGACAGAAGAAAACAAGACAGTTACGATCCCCGAGGGATATGTGAAAATTTTTCAGGAGGATGTTTACTATGAGTTATGAATTTGTAGAAGAGCCTGTTGTTGGCGCAAGCATAAAGGTCATCGGCGTAGGCGGCGGCGGCGGAAACGCACTTAACGGCATCGCAGAGGCAGGTATTCAGGGCAATGTTGAATACATAGCTGTCAACACCGATATACAGGCACTTAAAAAGTCCAGAGCGGACAGACAGATACAGATAGGCGCAAAGCTGACCCACGGACTGGGCGCAGGCGCAAAGCCCGAGATCGGTGAGGCTTCCGCACAGGAGAGCCAGGACGAGATCGCTGAGGCACTCAAAGACGCTGACATGGTATTTATCACCGCAGGTATGGGCGGCGGTACAGGCACAGGTGCTGCACCTGTTGTTGCTGAGATAGCACAGAGCCTGGAAAAGCTGACCATCGCTGTTGTTACAAAGCCCTTCAAGTTCGAGGGCGTAAAGAAGATGCAGAGAGCTGAGAGCGGCATCGAGCAGCTGGTAAAGCACGTTGATGCGCTGATCGTTATACCTAACCAGAACCTCATCACAAGCGACATGAGACTGACAATGAAGCAGTCATACCAGATAGCAGACGAGGTACTCAAGACCGACGTTATCGCTATCGCTGAGATAATCACAAGACACGACGAGATCAACGTTGACTTCGCTGACGTTACCACCATACTGAAGGGTGCGGGCAGAGCGCACATTGCGATCGGTCATGGCGAAGGCAAGGACAAGGTACAGGATATCGTGGATCAGGTAATAGCTTCCAAGATACTGGAGACCTCCATCTCGGGTGCAAGAAGACTGATAGTAAACGTAACTATGAGCGAGGATCTGCTGATAAGCGATATGGACGAACTGACCGCAGCTATCGCAGATGCAGCTGATGACGGCGCTGAGATAATCTTCGGTAACGGCACAAATCCTGACAGCAAGGACAGCATGGACGTTACTGTTATCGCAGCTGATTTCGTTGACGGCAACCCTTCTGCTGCAAGCTACGCTGAGGCTGCACAGCAGGCAGTTTCCCCTGCACCTACCGCACAGACTTTCTCTTTCCAGAGAACTGAGGAGGACAAGAAGGCTGATGCTGAGGCTATGTACAAGGCAGGCGTGAAGGCAGCTGACAAGACTGACCTTTACGATGACATTTTCAACGTATTCAAGAACAAGTAAACAATTGCCAAAGACGGACCATGCGGTTCGTCTTTGAATTAACGTCGGACGTTCAGGTTTTCTGAATAAAGTTCAGCTATGCGTTCAGCTTTGCAGGTGTACGGCTGATGCAAGAAAATTAACCTGGTCCTAAATGACGGCGGTGCTAAAAAGTGCCGTATAATCTCGGTTTTAAAGAAAAAGTGCACAAATTAAGCGATAAATATTGTACAGTTTACTGAAATTTCAAAATTCCGCAAAATTCGTCAAAGCAAGAGGTTGAAATAATTTTTTATTTATAGTATAATAAGGTAGTGTTAAAATTTATTGCAAATATTATATTGTGCAAACATATATTCAGGAGGGAATAGAAAATGGCTGGTAATGGTTATTTGAGAACAGTAAGAGTCGGCGGTTTCGACAAGCAGGACGTTCTGCAGTATGTTGATGAGCTGACTTCCAAGATCTATCAACTTGAGACCAAGGTAAAGGATCAGGAGGAGACCATAGATCAACTGCAGCAGGGCGGCGCCGCTGACAAGGGCGATGACGAAGCTAAGAAGGAGCTGGAGGCTAAGGTCGAGGAAGCTAAGCAGAAGATAGCTGAGCTGATGGCTTCAACCGATACCATGAAGGTCAGGATAGCTGACTACGAGCAGCAGATAGCAGATAAGGAAGCCGAGATCGAGGAGAAGAACGCCGAGATCGAGACTCTGAAGGATAAAGTCACCGAGGCTGAGAACAAGGCACAGCAGGCTGCCAACAGTGGTTCACAGCAGGCATTCGACATGGGTCAGATCTTCGTACAGGCTCAGCAGACCGCTAACCTGGCGATAGAGAAGGCTAAGGCTGAAGCTAAGCAGATCACTGACGAGGCTGAGGCACAGGCTAACCAGGCTATCGACGATGCTAACGCACAGGCTGAAGCTACTGTTACAAAGGCTAATGCTGAGGCTGAGCAGACACTGAGTGCTGCAAGACAGAGCGCAGAGGCTACAAAGGCTGACGCTAAGAAGGAAGCAGACCAGGTAACAGGCGCTGCTTACTCCGAGGCTTCCAGAGTGAAGAAGGACGCTGAGGCTGAGGCTGAAAGAGTTGTTGCTGACGCTAAGGCTAAGGCAGCCGCTATCAGAAACGATACAGTTGAGATCAGGACTGCTGTCAAGGAGCAGTTCACAACACTGAGCGACACTGTACAGAAGCTTGTTACTTCGCTGAACGACCTGTACGGCAGCAGCATCGGTGCTGTTAACACTGCAAGAGACCTCATTGATGACGGTCTGGATATCGTCAGCGAGGGCGAAGGCGAGGAGCAGTAATGTCCGAGATAAGGGCTTTTAGCACTGAGGAGCTGAAGGCGAGAAGCGGAGAGCTGCACTGCGGCGACAAGATACTTCTGACGGGTACGGTGTACACGGCAAGAGATGCGGCGCACAAGAGGTTTGCAGCACTGCTCGATGAGGGCAAGGAGCTGCCGATACCGCTGGAAGGCGCTGTGATATATTATGCAGGACCCACGCCTGCACCCGAGGGCAGACCCATCGGGTCATGCGGGCCGACCACTTCGGGCAGAATGGACAGATTTGCGCCAAGACTGCTTGACCTGGGACTGGGCGGCATGATAGGCAAGGGTGAACGTTCACAGGAGGTAAGGGACGCTGTTGTCCGCAACAAGGCGGTATACCTGTGTGCTGTGGGCGGTGCCGGTGCGCTGGCATGCAACTGCATAAAGTCCTGCGAAGTCATCGCTTTTGATGACCTGGGCTGCGAGTCGGTAAAGAAGCTTTATGTGGAGGACTTCCCTCTCATAGTGGCTGACGACTGTTACGGCGGGGATATTTTCTCCCGTGGCAGAGAGGAATATTGCAGGGCTGAATAATTATGATATTGACGCACGGTCGTGATGACCGTGCGTTTTTTTGTTTGGATAGGTGTTTTTTAATTCATAATTATTGACAGGGTGGATACGGAGCGGTGTTGGAAAGACAGGGGTATAGCGGGAGTGAGGTCGGGGTCAGAATGGCGAGGCTGGCAGCGAAGTCGGGTAGAATGGCAAACAGCGAGGATACCGACCCTTGGA
>CAMNMO010000245.1 GCA_946544695.1 uncultured Ruminococcus sp.
GGGAGAACCAACTTCACGTTTGGTGCTGCCGTTATCGAAAGCTTCAAGCTGATTTCTGTTCCAGCCGTAATACTGGTCATCAGAATTATATCCTGCAGGGAAGCTGCCGTAATAGTATGTTCCGCTGTCGGTTTCTTCCCAGCTTTCGGTGAATGTGGTGTAGGTGTAAAGCCACTTCTCATTAACGGTCTTTGCACCGTCGGGTACTTCGTTTTCGGGTACCCAGTCTGAAACTTCATGTTCAGACCAATGTGCATATATGGTTATTTCGCTATCATCGCTGACTATGGAAGACGATGTTATCTGTGTGCCGCCTGACTTGGAAGTGTACCATCCAGTGAAATCATAGTAGTCTCTTGTGGGGATGGGAAGTTCACCGTATGTTGAACCCACTTCTACTGTCATTAGCCATGCATCGACCGTGCCGCCGTTGGGGTCAAAATCAACAGTGGTCATCTTGGTATCACTGCCTGTGCTTATCACAAGTTCAACAGTTGAACCCTTTGAAGCTTTGCTGCCTGCTGACGGTGACTGTGAAATAACATAGCCTATCTCGACCGTATCACTGCTGCGGTCTGTCACATCGACCTTGAATCCCAGATCCTGCAGATCGGACATAGCATGTGAGCCGTATTTTCCGACCAGATCGGGTACGGTCACCTTGTCAGATACAGGTTTTGTCGTAGTCTCCGTTTTCTTGGTGGTAACAGACTGCGGCTTCTCTTCATCGTTGTTGTCATGGTTATTGTTCTGGATCTCAGGCTCATCATTGTTTTCGGTCTCCACATTCTGTATATCTTCCGACTGTTCTGTTTCGAGCGTAAGTACGATGGTGCTGCCCTTCTTCATGCTTTCTCCGCCTTCGGGTGTCTGCCTGATGACTCTGCCGCTGCCGCTGTTGGTGAATGATATCTTAAAACCTGCATCTGCCAGATCTTCGGCAGCATCGTCCTTGTCAAGTCCGATAACGTTCGGGACGACCTCAACTTCGTCTTCGGTGGCAACAGTTATGGTTATGGCATCGCCGGGGCGTGCTTCTTCACCACTGCCTATGCTTTGTTCGATGACCGTACCGGGTTCGGCGGTGTCATCATTTTTGTAAACTGCGGTCACAAGAAGTTTCAGTTCGTTGAGCGTATCAGTGGCTTCTTCCTCAGTTTTGCCTGTAATGTCAGGTACAGTGAATGATTCCTGTCCGAGAGAAACGGTCATGGATATAACAGTACCCTCATCAAGCTGAGTGCCCGCTTTCTCACTGGCTGATATTATACAGCCTTCCTTTACCATTTCGCTGAACTCATATTCTATATCAGGGTAAGCAAGTCCTGCTTCTTCCAGCTTTTCTATGCCGTCTTCTTCGGGGTCTCCGATGATGAACGGCATGGTCGCAACGCCTTCCGATGGAGCAATAACCCCCTCACCGCTGCTTATCACCAGCTCGATAGTGCTGTTTTTCTGTGAATACGAATCACCGATAGGCGTTTGCAGGATTATCTTGCCTGCTTCCACATATTCCGATGCTACGTTGCCTGTTATCATCGGGATAAGCTCACATTCCTGTATCTTTTCCACTGCCTCGGTATGATAAAGACTTTCGACATCGGGAACAGTCACATAGCCGTCGGGCGTCACTATCTTATCAGTATACGGCGACTTGAATGAGATAACGCCTGTAAGCAGCAGTCCGCCGAATATCACTGCCATGCACATAAGTGACGGAACAACTATCTTCATCCAGAGAGGCCAGCGGTAAACGTCTATCTTCTTGATCTTGCCTGCACGTCTTTTTGCAGGTTTGTCAGCAGTCAGTTCAGCTATGAAAGACGGTATATCAGGTGTTCTGTCCTCGATACGCACATTCAGTGCATTCAATATGGCGTTTTCTGTTACTCTTGATATTTCTGCTGATTTGTTTGCTATATGCGGCTCAACAAGTATCTCCTTGTTGTATCCCTCTTTGTTAGAGCGGCGTTCCATCGCATCAGGGGGTACTTTGCCTGTTATTATCCTGTACAGCGTAGCTGCAAGTGCATAAACATCTGTATGCGGTCCCTGATCACCTCTGCTGCGGTACTGTTCTTCGGGAGAATAGCCCTGTTTGATGACTACTGTCAGGCTTCGGCTGTGAGATGTTGTGGCATACCTCGATGCGCCGAAGTCTATCAGCTTCACATCACCATCTGAAGTTATGAAGATATTGTCAGGTGCGATATCACGGTGTATTATTCCCTGTGCATGTACGGCTTTCAGAGAATTCATCACAGGCATCAGCATCTCAACAGCTTCTTTTTCGGGTATGGTACCCTCACGTTCAAGCCGTGCTACGAGCGTCTCGCCCTCAAGATATTCCATGATTATGTATGCAGTTTCATTTTCGGTAAAGCTGTCAAATATCTTGACGATTCCGTTCTCACTCTGGAATTTAGCAAGGCGTCTAGCTTCGTCAATGAATTTGTTCATACCGTCATAGAACTGTTCGTGCTTTTCATCGTTGAATACCGTCACCACAGACTGTCCCGGCATTCGGGTGGAGAATTCTCCGGGAAAATATTCCTTTATCGCTATCTTTCTTTCAAGCTTTCCGTCCCAGCCGATGTAGGTGACACCAAATCCGCCCGAACCCACAACTTTTCCGACCACGTATCTGTTGTGCAGTATGGTGCCGGGGGCTATGTGTATGGGTTCTTCAGCTTCATCTCCGTCGCAGTATCCGCAGTGAGGACACATATTGAAACTGTCATCGTATAACTCGGTACAGTTTACACAACGTATATTCATTTCTCATTACCCCTTAGTCAAATACATAATGCTTGTAGGCTTTTTCAAGACCCTTATAGTTTTTGTTGCTGCATTTTTCATGGAAGCATTTTTCATTTACAGGTATCTGTCCGTCTGATGCAATGGTTATCATTAGTTCGCTCTGGTAAACATTGCCAAGCATCCAGCTGAGCAGCCTTTCGCTTGCTCTGCGTTCTTCTGCATCGGTCGCACCTATGCTCCATTCGTAAATATAATCACAACTCACCTTGTCTCCGTCAAGGAAAACATAGTTTTTGGTGTAGTTGACAAGTTCTTTCCTGATATCGTTTATATTCATGGAAGAAGTCATCATCACGGGAGACGTGTTGCTTTCGTTATCCATAAAGGTATCTCTTGATGCCCACTGCGAATCCAGATTCTTTTCTATCAGCTCATCGCAGCCATTATCCATTGCGATCTTATCTGCTCTGAAATCTGAAAGATCATCAAATACATCATTGTTGTATACGACCTTAGTGCTGCCTTTGGTTATAACGGCAGCAACGGGTACTTCAATGCCGAGAGGTATCTTTTTGGTATCACTGTAATATGAATGATAATCCTCAAGGAACAGACATTCCTTAGCCTGCGGAGAATCCAGTATCGCAGAAACGTCCTGTGCGTTTTTCAGCACATCGTCTGAAAGTCCGCTGCTCTCAAACAGATCGGGCAGCTCGCCTTTTTTTGCTGCGGCAGATATCTCAGAGGTATAGCTGCTCTCATTTATGGCTTTGAGTTCGATCGTAACATCGGGAAATTTGCTCTCGAAATCTTCTTTGATGCTTTCCATAGCCGCCTGTTCGGAAGAACCATCTGCGACAGAATACCATACCGAAACGGTGGCAGGTCTCAGACCGTTTTCTTCCTTTTTATCGGAATACATATTTGCTACCGCACCTGTCACGCTTGCCAGTATGACCAGTGCAGTGGCTATGCCTGCAACACGCTTCAGGTTCTTTATGCGCTTTTCCTGTGCCAGTGTGCGTACCTTGACATCGCCTATCAGAGACTTCCTCAAAGCATCTATATTTTTGAATCGGAGATGTTTTTCTACCGCCATTGCCTTCATCACAGTATTGCTGAGATTGTCGGGTATCGAAGGGTCGATAACATGCGGCGGTACCACCGTGTCATTCAGTTTGCGGTTCGTGGATTCATCGGGCTTTATCCCTGTGAGCATGATATAGAGTGTCGCACCCAGCGCATATATATCCGTCCAGGGTCCCAGATTGTTTGTGCGGTCATACTGTTCGGGTGGGGAGTATCCCGGTTTCAGGCAGATATCTATGGCAGCGTCTGCACTGTCTGCCAGCTTAGCTGCACCAAAGTCAAACAGCTTGACTTCGTGGCCTTCCAGCACGAAAATGTTGTCGGGTGCCACATCGCAGTGTATTATATTTTCATTATGCAGTTCTTCAAGTGCCGAACATATCTGACCTGCTATCTCCAGTGTCAGTGAACGGTCCAGCTTGCCGCCGTGCTTTGCCATATAGGAACTGAGCGACATGCCTTTCAGCAGTTCCATTACTATGTATGCGGTGTTGTTTTCTTCAAAGTGGTCAAGCACGCCAACTATGTTCTTGTTTGAATTGAAGTTTGCGATATATCTTGCTTCTGTAAGAAAACGGTTCTTTCTGTATTCAAATTCACCCGCAGTCTTTTTATTTATCCTGACTGCTGTCTCACCCGGGTATCGTGTAACCAGCCTAGCCGAAAAAAGCTCTTTTATCGCAACGATGCGGTCAAGGGTCTTATCGTATGCATTATATACCACACCAAAACCGCCTTCTCCGACAGATACGCCTATGATATATCTTCCGTTAAGGACCGTGCCTGGCAGCAGATGAACAGCTTCTTTAGGCTCTGTAATGGTCTCAGCACCACAGAACGGACACATTCCGAATTGGCTGTCATATTCCTTGAAGCACGAATAACAAAGTGCCATATAGTGATTA
>CAMNMO010000246.1 GCA_946544695.1 uncultured Ruminococcus sp.
AACATGGTGGGGGCAAGCCCCCACCCTACCCGAGAAATGCGAAACAGCGAAGCGTCTTTCGACGGTCCGTCAGCAGTCCCCCTAAAGAGAACGGCTCAGACGTGTGCTAGGGTAAGCAGCAGATGCATCCATAAAAATGCCCCGCTGCGAACATATCCACTGCGGAGCATTTTTCTATATATACCTTCACCTTGTACACATTGTTTTCAGGGGACTTCCCGCCCCTCACAGCCTGTCTTTCAGGTCGGCAGTCTCCACATAATAATTTGAATAGTCTATGCGGTTGGTGACTATCGTCAGCCTTACCGTGCCAAGATAGGGCGTGGGGTCGCTCGGGAACGGTTCTGTGCTGAACACGAACTTCCTGCCTGTTTCGGGCGAGGTGTAAAAACAGTCCACCACATAGCCGTTTTTCAGGTTGTCGAACCTTACCTCCAGCTTTTCGGGCGACAGCCGCACATTGTCAGATGCAAGACGGTATCTGTCCCTCGCTTCAAATTTCGGCACTATGAATATCTTTATTATCGTCGTCGTGATGCCCATTATCACCGCACCTATCAGCGCCGCAGCTATGCCAAGCGTCCAGAAAAGCACTATGACCACCACCACTATCACCACAGCCGCCGCTATCACTGCCAGCATATTTGCCCTCCTTTTTCGATCTTTGCCGTTTAATATAAATCAACCTCCCGTAAGGCTGTACCTTGCGCCGGGAGGCTGACCGCTTATCATATAGATATCTTCTCTCGTTTCTCCCGAAGCAGAGCGTAAATTGACCCATCACACGCACTCATGACGCCTGCCGCAGTTCTCTTTCCCTCTCGGGTCTCTCCAAAATATACATTCTCTCCTCGCAGGAAGCCTTTATTTGTAGTTGCCTGCTATTTCGTCCAGATACTCCTTCGCCTGGTCGATAACATTGTCGGGTGCTAAGATCTTCGCCCTGCTGCCGAACTGGAAGAACCAGCCCCAGAAGGTCGGTGCTATCTGCACATCTGCTGTCAGGCAGAAGGTGCTGTCGGAATTTCTGTGAGGGTGGCAGTTCATGCCGAACTTGTCGATGACCACGTTTGCCAGCGAGTTGTCAAACTGCATGGTAACACTTTCCAGCTTGCCGCCGAACATGCCGTATACCGACTGGAGATTAGTCACCTCAGACCTCTCATCATCGGTGAGTTTCTTTGAATCGGTATCAGTCACATCGACATTTATCATTCTGTCCACTCTGTAACGGCAGATCTTCTCATGCTTGTTGCAGTAGCATATAAGATAGTAGTTCTCATTCTCCCATACCAGAGAATAGGGTGAAACTGTGTAAAATTCACCGCCGTGCTTGAGTATCTGCTTTTTATCGGGATTGAATTCGGTGTACTTGAACCTGACTTCCTTCTCCTCAAATATGCCCTCCTGTATCTTGTTTACAGAATAGTATATCTGCTCGTTGAAGTTCTTGGCTCTGTTGTCAACGTGTATCTGTCTGCGCAGTTCCTTGCCCTTGTATTCGCTGGTCAGGCTCTGCAGCTTCCTGATAAGCTCCTGCGACTTCTTCTTTGTCAGAAATCTGCTGGAAGCTATGGCGTCAGCCAGCACGAAAAGCTCCTCCTGCTGGAACGTCCTCTCACCCAGATAGTATGCGTTGGAATGGCCATCTTTTACGGTCACGATGTCCATGCCGCTCTCGCAAAGCGTCTTTATATCATCATAGATGGTCTTGCGCTCTGCCTTGATGCCGATGCCGCCCAGTATCTCTATGAGCTTGGCACCTGTGAACGAATGATCCTCGTCTGTCCTCGACTCGAACAGCTTTTTCATTGTTAGAAGCTTGAGCTTCTGTCTCGACTCTACTGCCACTTTATTTATCCTCCCCGCTGCGCTTCATATCCTTTACCTTGATCTTTGAACCGTCAGGCTCCATTATCGAGGTATGCTCCAGAGTATCGGTGAAATTTGCTATCACACTCCGTCTGTATTCCAGCCTCAGTGCCTCCCTCTCGGACTTCTCCCCGTCGGTCAGCTCCCTCTGCCTGGAAATTGCTGTGAGCTCAGATAATCTGTTAAGCTTTTTCTTCTCCATAAATTTTTACACTGCTCCTTCGGTGATATGCCCCAGCTTGTAACCTTTGTAATTTCTCTGTAACCAAACTTTGCATAAGTCACCCTTGTAGTGATGATGATGACAGGCTTACACAATACCCGTCTGCCGCACGGGCTTACACAATACCCTTGCTGAGCTTTGCGGTTCCTGAAATTTATTGCGGACTTATGTAATTTTCTTTATCTTTTTGTTATTATCAAAATGTCCGTTTAAATTCCCCGAACCACTGTTGCAAGACCTATTATAGCACATCTTTCAACAAAAATCAAGCACAAATTGCACAAACAGTCCGATATTTTTCACTCAATTTGACCAAAATTTTTGAAAATTGCGTTTACCCTTGACTTTGACCACAATATATGGTATACTAAAAATAGGAACAGACGTTCGTATTCTAAAATTTACATTTTGGTTACAATTTGATTTCAAAGAAAATACAGGAGGTTTCAGCCATCTTGACCAAAAAAAGACTCTCTTATGAACAAGGCGAGGAATATCTTGTTACACCGAACAGTTTTGAGGACGAGATCCTTGCCCCGCAGGAGGTGTCCACGAAAAAAGACATCAGTGCACAGGCAAAGGCACTGCGCATGCTGCTGGAAGATAATTTGACTAAAAAGCAAAAATGTTATATAATATTATACTATAAAGAAGGGCTGACTGTCAAGGAAATAGCCGCAAAATTCGGGGTAGACAAGTCCACCGTATCACGCACCATAAACCGTGGCAGGCAGCGCCTTGCGGGGACGGTCAGCCGTGAAGCGTTAAGGAGACTTTTTTCGGATAGGTAAACTGTCCGAACTTTCGCCCATGCAATTTCGTGGGGCAAAGGGCTATCCGTTTTTTGAGACACCCGCATTTTCGGTCTATCCGAATTTGCGGTCAGCCTTGCGTGGCTGTACCGTTTTCGGGTCAGGCAGGCTGTACGTATTTTTGAACGCCGCCATTATAAAGGTATAATATTCGTACTCCCCCGACGGCGGTATACTATTATAATATATAGGCTGCGCAGATGTGGCGACCGCTTTTGCCTGCGGCGGGGGAAAAGCACAGGGCACGCCCCGACATGCCAACAATTATGCATTATGCATTATGAATTATGAATTGACCCGATCTTGTATCAAATAAGGAGAAAACTATGGCTTCACCGATATATGACTTTGCAAAAAAATATTCACAGAGCGGCACTGCACGCTTTCACATGCCCGGACACAAGGGCAGGACTTTACACGGTCTCGAAGCCCTTGACCTGACCGAGATACGTGGGGCTGACTACCTTTTCGGGGCGCAGGGCGTTATAGCCGAAAGCGAATCGCAGACAGCCGAGCTTTTCGGTGCGGCGAAAACGCTGTATTCCACCGAAGGGTCAAGCCTTTGCATCAAGACCATGCTTGCTGTCGCAGACCGCTGCCGCCCCGACCGCAGCGAACGCATGCTGGTCATTGCGCCTCGCAACGTGCACAAGGCTTTCATCAATGCCTGCATTCTTCTGGATATCGAGGTCTGCTGGGTCTACCCCGCAGGGGGGAGCCGTTCACTCTGTTCATCGGGCGTCACCCCCGAAGATATCGCCGCTGCCGCTGACAGCTGCCCCCGCACCCCCGATGCGGTCTACATCACATCGCCCGATTATCTGGGCTTTATCGCTGATATAAGCGGCACTGCGAAGGTCTGCAAAAGCAGGGGCATGACCCTCATAGTCGATAACGCACACGGCGCTTACCTGAGATTTCTCGGTGAGGATATCCACCCGCTCACGCTGGGTGCGGATATGTGCTGTGATTCCGCCCACAAGACGCTGCCCTGCTACACTGGCGGCGCACTGCTGCACATCTCCCGCAGCGCACCCGCAGCCTTTGGGGAATGCGCAAAGCTGATGATGTCCATGTTTGCCTCCACAAGTCCTTCCTACCTTATTATGGAAAGCCTTGACCTTTGCAGCGACTATCTTTCCAAAAATTACAGGGCAGACCTGGCTGACTGCGTGCGCCGCACCGCACTGTGCAGGCAGCGTCTGGCTGAATGCGGCTGGAAGACCGTCGGGGACGAGTGCTGCAAGCTGACCGTTGCGGCGGGCGAATGCGGCATCAGCGGTGATGAACTGGGTGACAAGCTGCGTGAACACGGCATCGAACCCGAATACACCGACCCCGACTTCGTGGTGCTGATGACCACCCCTTTCAACACAGAGGAGGACTACCTGCGGCTTGAACAGGCACTTGCCCGCATACCCGCCCGCAGCGGCAGCCCTGCCGTGTTCGATGTCATACCCAAAGCGTTGGTGCGCATGCCCATTCGTCGGGCGGCGCTGGCGCATTCAAGGGAAGTCTGCGTTGATGACGCACCGGGCTGTATCTGCGGAATGACGGTCACAAGCTGTCAGCCGTCGGTGCCCATAGCGGTAAGCGGCGAGGAGATAACTGCGGACATAATAAAAATTCTCAAAAGGTATGGCGTTTTGCGCATAAGTGTGTTATAATAGTCTATGGCGGGAAAAACGATACCGTCAGCTGTTGTGACCCACACCGAACTTCGGGTATTCTGCGCACAGCTTTCCCCATGCATTTTAACGACCATTACTGCGGCTGACAGCATGCCGCATGATATATCGGAGGTAATCTAAATGAAACTTGTATATGCGA
>CAMNMO010000247.1 GCA_946544695.1 uncultured Ruminococcus sp.
CATCAAAGGCTTCAAGCACCTTTTTGACGGTGGCTACGCAGTGGGGCAACATCATGCCGTTAATGTGCATGGTGTAGGTCTCGGTTTTTCTTTCGGGCATCAGGTCATCGGGCAGCGTGACAGTCTCACGGCGCTTGTCATACCCTGGCGAGAAGATATCTTTCAGGTTGAGGCGCAGCGCATTTGTCACCACCGTGAAGCTTGAAAGACTCATGGCTGCCGCACCGAACATGGGCTGCAATTCCCAGCCGAAAAGCTTGATGAAAGCACCTGCCGCCAGCGGTATGCCTATGACGTTATAGATGAATGCCCAGAAAAGATTCTGGTGTATGCTGCGCAGCGTCAGCCTGCTAAGACGTATCGCCGCAGGGACGTCTGTAAGCCTGCTGTTTACAAGCACCACATCTGCCGCATCGACTGCCACATCTGCGCCCGCACCTATGGCTATGCCCATATCCGCACGGGTCAGGGCGGGGGCATCGTTAATGCCGTCACCCACCATTGCCACCCTGCCGCACTGCTGCAATTTGCGGATAACGCTTTCCTTGCCGCTTGGCAGAACGCCTGCTATCACACGGTCAACGCCCGCCTGTTTGCCCACAGCTGCGGCTGTGCGTTCGTTGTCGCCCGTCAGCATGACCACCGACAGCCCCATGTTTTTCAGCTGCCTGATGGCTTCTGTGCTTTCCTCTTTAAGACCGTCAGCCGCTGCGATGATGCCGAGCAGTCTGCCGCCCTTTGCGAAGAACAGCGGTGTTTTGCCGTCATTTGCAAGTTTCTCCGCCTGTGCGGTGATGCTTTCATCAACGGTGCAGTATCTGCCTATCAGCGAGAGATTTCCGCCTGCAAGTTCTTCGCCGTCAAGTCTGCCACGCAGACCGCTGCCCGACAGCGCCCTGAAATCGTCCACCTTCTCAGTCACGATGCCCTGCTTTTCACAGCAGCGCATGACCGCACCTGCAAGGGGGTGTTCGCTCATATTTTCAAGTGCCGCCGCACAGCGCAGCAGTTCGCCCTCTGCAACGCCCTTTGCGGGAAGGACATCAGTCACTTCGGGTGCACCATTTGTGATGGTGCCTGTTTTATCAAGGGCGACTATCTGCACCCTGCCTGTTTCTTCGAGAGACACTGCCGTTTTGAACAGCACGCCGTTCTTGGCGCCCATGCCGCTGCCCACCATTATCGCCACAGGTGTGGCAAGCCCCAGTGCACAGGGACAGCTTATGACCAGCACGGATATCGCCCTTGCCAGCGCATAGCCTGCGGTCTGCCCGACAGCCAGCCATATCACCAGTGTGACCAGTGAAATGCCTATCACCGCAGGCACGAATATGCCCGACACCCTGTCGGCTATCTTTGCGATGGGTGCTTTTGTGGCTGCCGCATCGCTGACCATTTTTATTATCTGCGCAAGGGTAGTGTCCTCGCCCACACGTTCGGCTTTGCAGCGCAGGAAACCCGTCTGATTTATGGTAGCCGCCGAAACTCTGCTGCCCGCCTGCTTATCGGCAGGAATGCTTTCGCCTGTCAGTGCGGCTTCGTTTACTGCGCTCTCGCCCTCGACCACCACGCCGTCAACAGGTATGCTTTCACCTGGTCGCACCACGAAAATGTCGCCCACCTGCACCTGTTCTATCGGCAGAACAGTCTCCCTGCCGTCACGTTCAACAGCGGCGGTCTTAGGGGTCAGCTTCATAAGACCTTTCAGCGCATCTGTCGTTCTGCCCTTAGACCTTGCTTCAAGCAGCTTTCCGACGGTTATCAGCGTGAGTATCATGGCGGCGGACTCAAAGTAAAAGTTCATCATCAGCCGTTCTGTCTCGGCGCTGTCGCCGTCCGTGACCGCACGGGTCATGGCAAAAAGCACCCACAAACTCCACGCAAATGACACGCCTGAACCCATCGCCACCAGAGTATCCATATTCGGTGAACGGTGTATCAGCCCTTTGAAGCCGTTTATGAAGAATTTTTGATCTATGACCATGACAGCCGCTGCGCATATCATCTCAAAAAGACCCATTGCAAGGTGGTTGCCCTCAAAGAATGCGGGCAGCTTCCACCCCCACATGGTATGTCCCATAGAAACATACATCAGCGGCAGCAGCAAACACAGCGAAGCTATCAGCCGCTTTTTAAGCACGGGCGTTTCATGGTCGGCAAGGGCGTCCTCATCGGCGGACTTTGCCTTTGCGCCCTTTTGTGAAGCCCCGTAGCCTGCGTCCTGCACCGCCCTGATTATGCTTTCGGGCGAAGCTGTGCCCTCGACGCCCATAGAGTTTGTAAGCAGGCTGACAGAACAGCTTGTAACGCCCTCAACGGCATTGACCGCCTTTTCGACCCTTGCGCTGCACGCCGCACAACTCATGCCCGTAACATTATATTGCTCCATCGTTACCACCTACTTCATCAGCTTTTGCAGCGTTGCTGCCAGCTCGTCTATCGTTTCGTCCCTGCCCGCACGGATATCATCAGCCACACAGCTGCGGATATGTTCTGTCAGCAGTTCTCTTGAAAATGCATTCATCGCCGCATTCACCGCAGCGCACTGCACAAGTATATCGGGACAGTATGCGCTGTCCTCCACCATCGCTTTTATGCCCCTTACCTGTCCTTCGATACGGCTGAGGCGGTTGAGCAGACGCTTGTATTCTTCCTCGCTGCGCACTTTTTTCCTGTCGCAGCAGCTGCATTTTTCTTCACCCATTATAATGCCCTCCCTGTTGTATATTATCAAGGTCTTTCTCTTATTATATACCCCCAGGGGGTATTTGTCAACATGCACAGCCATGCCAAAAAATGCCCCTCCCCCATTTGACGGGAGAAGGGCATATCAGACTATTCTTTTTTATCCTCGTCAGCAGGACCTTCATCGGGCTTGTCTTTCGGCTTATCGTTCAGCGCATCGTCGATGACATGATTTATGTCCTTTTCGGCACGCCTCATCATCTCACCGAAGGTATTGAAGCCTTCTGCTGCATTTTCCAGTGTGCTCTTTATCATGTCACTGAAATAGAAACCGCTGTTATCCTGCTTGGGGGGAGTTTCTGTTTTTGGCGGGATATCCTGCTTGGGTGCTTCATCAAACACTTTCTCCTTAGGCTGTGTGAATGTTGCGGAGATATTCTCAGCCGTTATGGTGCTGCCGTTTTTCACCTTTGAATACACAAGGTCAAGCGCCTGCTTGGGCAGTGTGACACCCTTGAGAGTGTATATCACGCCGCCGCACTCATTATCGGCATCTATCATCATGCCCAAGCCTTCATCGGTGACAGTGACATTTTCAAGCACGACATTGCTGCCGTCACCCACCTTTGCCAGCAGCATGGAAAGTGCATAAGCTGTCATCTCGGTATCAATGAACCTGAAATTACTGCCCGCAGAGGTATTGCCTATCATCATGAAGCTCCTGTCGGCAGATGAAGTCACCTTGCTGCCGTTAAGCCTGAAATTACAGCCGCTGCCCACCTGCACCAGCTTTTCCGCAAGCTCGCTCTCGGTCAGCGTTACGCCGTCATTTACAAAGCTCTCACCGTTCCTGCCTGTGGTGAAACCCTTTGCAGGTTCATCGCCGTTATCCACATAATCGGGCTTGCTGCTGCCATAGCCGAACATCGTGCCGTCAGGGTCGATGCCCTGCTTTACCTGTTCGATGACGCTGTCGATATCAAAGCCCTGTTTTGCCTTATCGACTATCTTATCCACATCAAAGCCCTGCTTTGCCATGTCGATAAGCTTTTTGAAAGCGCTTCCGCCTATGCTGAACTCGGGCAGCTCAAAACCAAAGCTCTGTTCTTTGCCTGTGTCCCTGCCGAACAGACCCTTGCGCCTGCCGTTCTCAGCCAGCCACTGCTCGTAGGTCATATTGCCAAGCATGTTATATGCGCTGTTTTCCAG
Organism: uncultured Ruminococcus sp.; assembly: GCA_946544695.1. Classification (GTDB taxonomy): domain Bacteria; phylum Bacillota; class Clostridia; order Oscillospirales; family Ruminococcaceae; genus Hominimerdicola. The sequence continues at coordinate 3,895 of CAMNMO010000247.1, forward strand.
CGGTGCAAAGAACCTTGCAGGTGCACGCTCCTGCAAAATAACTATGCTCCAGTCCTCAGCATCACCTGTGTTGAAGGGCAGCTCGAACACCCTCAGCAGACCTGTTTTGTCACGCTTGCTGATAACGGGTGCGTAGCGGCTTTTTTCCAGTGCATAGGTCATGCGGTCGTCCCAGCGGTTCTCGGGGAAGATGTTGACCTGTGATATCTCGGTGCCGTCCTCATTATGTCCGCCTGTCATCGCAAAGCGGAACACGTAGTCGGTATACCTTTGCAGCTTCATCTTGCTGATGAGCTGTGTGCGGTGCTTGTCGTAGTCGCCTATCTCCCACACTTCGGTATTGCCCAGTGTGGTGGTCATGAATGCACGCTGTCCCGCATTGCTGCGGCAGCTTTTATCGAACCCGAATTTTCTCGGGTCAAATCCTATTATCTTACTCATTTGCTGTTCCTCCGTTTTTATCTCATCGTGCGGAGAGTGAGCAGCTTTCATCTTTATCATACAGTCGCCCACATACTCTGCCCGACCGTGTTTTACCAGCCCCTCAGCCCGTTTAGGGTAGGTGCTGCCTATGATGTTCCCGTTCTCATCTAAAACGGTAATATTCTTTGCCATCTGTTTACTCCTTTACTTGTTTTTTATTATGGGTGTCCTCCCCGAAAGAAGTTTTCTTTTTAAGATATCTGTTTTTTGTTATGGGTGCCGTCCCCTGTATCATCGTGATAACATAATACCACATTTTCTCCTGACTGTCAATGAAAACGGCATGAAAAACACGGAAATCAATTTTTGCATAATACAAAGGTTTGAACATGCATTACGGCTGTA
>CAMNMO010000248.1 GCA_946544695.1 uncultured Ruminococcus sp.
GCTGTCCACCAGCGCCTTGTCAGCAATGGAGCCCCTGACGAATATATGCCTGACAGGGGAGACCTCAGCAGCCTTTTCTATCAGCCCCAGACGATATTCTTTGAGTGTCGGGTCATAGTAGTCGTTCATGTTGTCAAGGCTTATCACCGTGCCCGAAGTCATCTCGCCCAGCAGTCTCAGTACCAGATTTGCCCCTATGAATCCGGGGGAACCCGTAACAAGTATGGTCTTGCCGTTCAGTTCAATATTAGTCTTGCTCATATCAGTCTCTCCTGAACAGGTCCCTTGTGTAGACCTTTTCTTCTGCATCATCAAGCACAGGGTCGTAGCGGTTTGCGATTATGCAGCCGCACATCGCCTTGAACTTGTCGAGGTCGTTTACTATCTCGCTGCCAAAGAATGTGCTGCCGTCCTCCAGCGTAGGTTCGTATATTACGACCTTTGCACCCTTTGCCTTGATGCGCTTCATAACGCCCTGTATGCTGCTCTGACGGAAGTTGTCTGAGTTGGATTTCATGGTCAGCCTGTAAACGCCCACCACTATCTCCTGCTGTTCCTTTTCACGGTCAGCGGAATATGCTTCGCTGCTGCTGTAAGTGCCCGCTATCTCCAGCACCCTGTCAGCAATGAAATCCTTCCTTGTTCTGTTGGATTCAACTATTGCAGTCATCATGTTCTGCGGAACGTCCTGATAGTTTGCAAGCAGCTGTTTGGTGTCCTTAGGCAGACAGTATCCGCCGTAACCAAAGGACGGATTGTTGTAGTAATCGCCCACACGGGGGTCAAGGCAGACACCCTTGATTATCGCAGCAGTGTCCAGCGACTTTACTTCTGCATAGGTATCCAGTTCGTTGAAATAGCTTACTCTCAGTGCCAGATATGTGTTTACGAACAGCTTTGTCGCTTCTGCTTCGGTGGTAGCTGTGAACAGTACAGGTATGTTTGTCTTTTCAGCGCCCTGCTGAAGAAGTGCAGCAAATGTCTCAGCCGCCTTCATATTCTTCTCATCAGAACCCACTATTATGCGGCTGGGGTAAAGGTTGTCATAAAGCGCCTTTGATTCACGCAGAAACTCAGGGCTGAAAATGATGTTGTCCATGCCTGTTTTTTGGCGCACGTTCACGGTGTAGCCCACAGGTATGGTGGATTTTATTATTATCGTCGGCTTGACTTCACGTTCGGCAGTCGATGTCTTTATCAACTCCAGCACGCTTTCAACAGCAGAACAGTCAAAGAAATTCTGCTTGGGGTCATAGTTTGTGGGCGCAGCTATGATTATGAAGTCTGCGTCTTTATATGCTGCCGCACCGTCAGTTGTGGCAGTAAGGTGAAGTTCACGCTTGCCTTTCTTTGCTTCGTCCAGAAACTTCTCGATATAGTCGTCCTGAATGGGCGAGATGTAGTTGTTCAGCTTCTCGACCTTCTCGGGGATTATGTCCACAGCGGTTACATCATTGTGCTGTGACAGCAGCACTGCCAGCGAAAGTCCCACATAGCCTGTGCCTGCAACAGTAATTTTGTATGAGCGGTCAACAGCGACCTTCTCAGCGCCAGCCGCCTCAACGAACATGTCAGTGGGTTCAAAACCCAGCGCTTCACCCAGCGCCTGAAGCTGTTCTATCGAAGGTGTAAAGTCCTGCGATTCCAGCCTTGATAAAAGTCCACGGTTGATGCCTGTCTTTTCGGCAAGCTGTGCCTGTGTTATTTTAAGTGACTTTCTGCGGTTGACAACAGTCTCAGCCAGCAGCTGCATGGATAATTTTCTCATTCTGATATACCTCCGTTATTTTGATGAAATGATATTTTAAATGACGTCATTTCTATATAAAGTCCGTTATTTATATGATACCAGAACGGAGACAGTTTGTCAATACAGGGGAGAATGATAATTGTTAACAATATGTTAAAGCCAAACTTTGCGGCTGAGTGTCACTTAAAATAACACAAAAAACAAAGCATAAATGTCTTTTAAAACGACATTTATGCTTTCCGTCATCGTATGTATTTAAAGGTCTGCTAAAAACCAATGTTTATCACTTGATCTGAAAAACATAATCTTTCAAATAGTAACAACATTGAGTATCATCAAAATCCCAGAATTGAATGGTGAATGTATGATCATCTACCCATTTTAAAGTACCGACCGGATCAGAAATATCTAAATGATCTTTTGTAGATACAAAAAATTTATATGTTTTATCTTCTACATAAAAGAATTTCTTCTTTTTATATATTCTGAGTCCTTCCTGACTACTGTACTTATATTTCTGTAAAATGATCGTTATGTTATTATCTGCTGAAATATAAGTTTTATTTTCTGTATACTCAGCGACAAACAGATTTTTTAGTGATGAGTTGAAAAATAATAAAACAGCTGCAAAGCTTACAATAACAGAAATTATTTTCGGTCTGATACTTTTGCTGTTTATGAGTATCAGTATGGCGGGGATCGAAAATAACAGAATTATTCTTATTGTACCCAGCGGAATTTCCGAAACAAAAAGGTATATACCTTTAATGTTTAAGAAATAGAGAATAGATAAGATCATGACAAATACAAGATCTGCGATCAACACTTTTCGTTTCATTTTGTAATGCTCCTGCTTATATAATCAGCCTGATAAGATAACATTATCCTTGTCATCATCTTAGGCATTTGTTCATCTTTAATATTTCCAAAATCAGTGCCTGGTACAATATTTTCTGTAGGAAATCTTTCTCCTTTTTCCCATGTTATTACAGTATCATATACCTCATATCCTAAATAACATCTTGCTTTTCCGCAATTGAATTTCAGTACGTTATCTAAATGCTCAATTATGTCTTTGTATTTCAATTGTTTCATACTCGTCTCTGTCAGGGTCACATTTTATTTTAAGAATTATCGAAGAAATATTATCGTCTATCTCATAATTATTTGATGCAATAGGATCATACTCTTTTGGAATACCTAAAGGATATCCAATCTTTTTCATAATGATATTGTTTTCTTTTATATAAATATCGCATCTTCCAGAAATAAAGGATTCATTTAACCTAACTATTACTGAGTATTTATCTGTCGAAAAAACGTTGTAACTTGCTTTAATATTTATTATATCATTATTGACAATGGAAATACAGTAGAGCAAAAACAATAATCCAGTAGTTGATAATATCGCAAATCCTTTTTTTCTTAAGATAATAAATTTGACAATCAATAGTACTAAATTTAAACATAATATATACCCACATAAAGAAAGCATAGTTATTTTAGTGCTACATAGTTCATAATAATTGCTTAACAACGCAATAATAACAACAAGTCCTAAAAAAATAAGTATTAAAGCATTTAAAAATTTATTGTTTTTCAATTAGAAATACCTCCAATGGCTATCTATGCTCAGCTTTGTTTCAACATTGCCGATATTTCTTTTTTACTAACTCGCAAAGAAACATTCACCTATCCTTGATTTTGACAAGTATATTATCAGATACGTTTTTCCTGTTAATCCATATAGGATTTTGAAAAAACATAAAACTATTTATAATCGACTGTGTGCTAATAAGACCTGTGTCAAGATCATAGGCAGGTCCACCGGGATAAGTTTGTTCTTGTATATAGCGATGGTTGATCGCATACTTAACAGATACAGATGGATCACCGTCTATTAATGCATCTTTCAATTCTTCTTTTATATTTCAAAAATATACTCCTTAGCTTCATATCTGTAACTGTCTTCTAAGTGATAATATTTTATAATAAATGTGTCATCATCTACCCATATTACCTTACCGTCAAGAGGCTCTGTATCATCATCTTCCATTATTTGCATGTGTATGCCGCTTTGAAATTGATCCAAATTATTAGGTTCTATCCTTTTATAGTAGAAATTTTCTTTTTTATATACCAACAACGTCCAACCGGAAGGACGAAAATGAGTTTGTACTACTATTTCGGTCTTGCTTTCGGGTGAGTAATACTTTTTTATATCTGTGACCTTTCCCAATATGTGTTTAGATACAAAGCCGTTTCCAAATATCAGGTATATTAAATACAAAGCAAATAATACAGCAACGATCACTTTGAATTTCATGTTATCAGAATTGATAATAAGTAATAATGGCAAAACAGACATAATTACAACATAGAAGAATACTCCACCAAGTATTTTTGGAATGAATAAAGTAATATGATATTTACTGAAGAATAAAAAAACAACTAAAAACAAAATATACACAGCATTAAGTATTAACTTTTTCTTTGGTATATTTATTTTCTCTTTCATTGTTTCCTCCATTAATAAGGTTTACCGGTAAACGGATATGACTGTTCAGGCATTCCCGAGGCTTTTGATCTCCGTAATAATGTGATCGAAAACCTCCCCCACGTCTTTTCCTTCTTCGGCTGCTTTATCGAGCCACTTTGTTTTGAATAATCTCTCTGCTGTTTTTACTGCTGCAGGGCAAAGCTCCGCAAACTTTCCAAGTACATAACCGTCGGCACCCTGCTCAATATATCTCAACTCACAATATGACTGGATCGTGAGCTGAAACTGTTCGAGCTCTTTGCCCTCGTAAACACAGGAGATATTTTGAGAAGAATAGTACGGTTCGGTCTTAACAAGATGTGCCATTCCGCAGTATGGGTCCGCCGCCGCATAGCTGACCTTTTTGATATTCGCCATAACTATCGTTCCCATGCACATTGGGCACGGCTCCATTGT
>CAMNMO010000249.1 GCA_946544695.1 uncultured Ruminococcus sp.
ACGCAGCTTCTTCCGAGTGGAAGAGCGAAAAGGGCAAGGGCTTCTACAAGCAGCCCAAGAGCGGCAAGGAATTCACTTCCGACGAGCTGATCGCTCACTGGGAGAGCCTTGTTGACAAGTACCCCATCATCTCCATCGAAGATGGTCTGGACGAAGAGGACTGGGAAGGCTGGCAGAAAATGACCGCTAAGATCGGTCACAAGGTACAGCTGGTAGGCGACGACCTGTTCGTTACCAACACCGAGAGACTGTCTAAGGGTATCGGTCTGGGCGCTGCTAACTCCATACTCATCAAGCTCAACCAGATCGGTTCTGTATCCGAGACACTGGAAGCTATCAAGATGGCACACAAGGCAGGCTACACAGCAATTTCTTCTCACCGTTCGGGCGAGACTGCTGACACCACTATCGCTGACCTGGCTGTTGCACTGAACACTTGCCAGATCAAGACAGGTGCACCTTCCAGATCCGAGAGAGTAGCTAAGTACAACCAGCTGCTGAGGATCGAGGAGGAACTGGGCGATGCTGCTGAGTATCCCGGCATGGCTGCATTCAATGTAAAGAAGTAATATTCTCATAATTTCTCTAAAAAAGGCACTTCCGTTTTTTCGGAAGTGCCTTTTCTCGTATTTAGTGTTCTGCGCCAGGTGCGGTCATTATTTTATAACGACCTTCCAGCGCTCGGGGTGGAGTTTCAGTATCTCCAGTATATGACCTATGTTGCCCTCGCCCGCATACTTCTTCATATCGAAGAAATCCTCTGTGAGCGGCAGCCAGCACAGGTCGTTCTCGTCACCGCTGACCTGTGCGGTCTCACGCAGCTGACCTGCCCAGACCTCAACGTAACAGCCGTCCAGCGGATAGTCGAAGGTCATCAGCCGTTCAAGCTCTATCTGTGCGGAGGTGACGGAGGTCTCCTCAAAAAGCTCACGGTAGGCGGCATGACTGCCGTCCTCGCCTTCCTCTATCTTTCCGCCGACCAGATTGTAAAGCCCTTTATAGGGGTCTTTCCTGCGCCTGCACATCAGCCATTCGTCACCGTCGGGGGTAAGCACGATGATGCAGTTATAGCCCTGTATCTTGTTATCTGCCATGACTTACTTCCTGATATAGTGGAGTATCTTCGACGAGAAATCACCGCTTATGCCGTCAACGCCCCATATCTTGGCAACGTTGATGCCTGCGTTCATCAGTGCGGCACCCGAGATGAGTTTATCGGGCTCACTCTCCTCATAGTAGTAAGCATCGGGGTCAAGACCCTTGAGCATTATCCTGCGGGAGCGCATATTCGGTCTGCCCATGACCTGCACAAATTCAAACAGCGCCTCACTCTTGTCCTTAGCCACGAACATCCATGCGTCCCAGGTATTATCCTCGAACATGTTGCCTATGCGGTAGTGGTCGCCTGTGCGCACCAGCGGGTTGAACTTTTTGAACTCCTCTATCTGTGCGGGTATCATATCCCTGTCCTGCTGAGGTATGCGGGTGACATCAAGCTCATAGCCGAAGGTGCCCACCATTGCAACGTGTCCCCTTGTTTTGAAGGGTGTATTTCTGCCGACTGTATGGTTGGGGCAGTCGGAAACATGTGCACCCATTGCCGAGCAGGGATAGCACATTGAAGTGCCGTGCTGTATCTTCAGGCGCTCGATGGCATCGGTGTCGTCAGAGCACCATATCTGCGGCGAATAGTAAAGCATACCGGGGTCGAACCTTGCGCCGCCGCCCGAGCAGTTTTCAAGCAGTATATGGGGATAATCGGTGGTCAGCCTGTTCATCAGGTCATAAACGCCGAGCACGTATCTGTGCCACAGCTCACGCTGTCTCTCACGGGGCAGGAAGTTTGAGCCGACTTCGGTCAGCTGACGGTTCATATCCCACTTGATATATTCGATGTTGGCATTATCGAGGATATCACGCATCATGCTGTATACATAGTCACGGACTTCCTTCTGCGAATAGTCGAGCACGTACTGTTCCCGGCAGAGTGTCAGAGGTCTGCCCTTTATCTGTATAGCCCAGTCGGGGTGTGCTTTGTAAAGCTCGGAATCGGGCGATATCATCTCAGGCTCGAACCAGATACCGAACTTCATGCCCAGCTTGTTGACTTCTTCGACCAGATGTTTCAGACCGCCGTTTATCTTCTTCTCGTAAACGAACCAGTCACCCAGTGAGGAATTATCGCTGTCCCTGTGACCGAACCAGCCGTCGTCCATAACAAGCATCTCGATGCCCAGCTTTGAGGCTTCCTTAGCGATATCTATGAGCTTTTCGGTGTTGAAATTGAAGTAGGTAGCTTCCCAGTTGTTTATCAGTATGGGACGGCGCTTGTCCTTATACTCACCACGGATAAGGTTCTCACGGTAGAGGTCGTGGAAGGTGCGGGACATTTTGCCTATGCCCTCGTCCGAATGCACCATGACCACCTCGGGTGCGGTGAAGGTTTCGCCTGCATCGAGCAGCCACTCAAAGTCGAGGGGATTTATACCCATGACAAAGCGGGTCTTTTTATGCTGGGTGACTTCTGCCTGCGCAAAGAAGTTTCCCGAATAAACAAAGTTGAAACCGAACACCTCGCCCATATCCTCATCAGCATTATGTGCGCACAGTGCAACGAACGGGTTGCTCTGATGGGAGGATTCGCCCTTGCAGGAATCAACGCTCTGCTTGCCGTGATGGAGGGGTGCACGCTCTATCCAGCGCTCTCTCGCCCATGAACCGTTCAGCGTTATCATATCCATCTTCTCGGTATCGAACTCAACGCAGGCTGAAAGCGCCCTTGTCAGCTTGACGGGCTTTGTGCCCACATTCTTAAACCTTACCGAGCGTGTTATGACATCTAAATTCTCGAACACCGAGTATACCAGCACAGCTTCTATCTCGGCGTGTGCGTCCTTCATGGTTATCTCCAGCGTCTGTGCGGGGCTGTTTTCGGTGGCGAAGGTGGCAGGCATGCCTTCAAGTGCGGGCTTGCCGTCAAATATCCTGTGGCTGACATAGCGCAGGTCACAGGTGGACATACCGTCGCTGTCCATTATCATCAGGGCAGGTTCACGGTAATCGCCTATACCGAAGCATGGGTACTCAAAGGGCGTGGTATCCAGGTAGACCGCTCTGTCACGGTCATTCTGTGCGGGGGTGAAGGGGCTTTCGTCAAATCTCAGAAGATAGCCAAGATCCTCATCGGGGACTTTTTTGCCGTAGTAGACATGTCCCAGATAGTCACCCTCGATGACCTTCAGCATATAGTCTGTGTCTTTGGCACGCAGCTTGAAGGCACGCTCCTTTTCGCTGTATAAAATACTCATATAATTATCCTCCTTTATAAGCCTGAACGTTTGGTATGACGCAGTTTTGCTTTCCACCATTGTACCAGAAAACCGCCCTTTTTTCAACCGTGAAAACGATTAAGGCGCAAAATTAATTTTGTGAACTTTTTATTAAATCGAGAGTTTGACCTGAAAAATGGTATTTTCGGCTTTTCCGCTCTGTCACCATTGTTACCGAACGATTACAGCCGCCTTTGAAGCAAAATTGCCCAAAGGGTTTTGAAGTACGTTTTTCAGGACGTCCGCTGTAACCGAACGATTACAGCACGGTTACATTAAAGGGAGAAAAAAAGGACGGCTGTTGAAAATTTGAAAAGTTTTCAACGTGAAACCCGCAGTTATCAAGTTTTATACCGAGTTTTTAACAGTTTCAACAGAGTTTTCAACAATTTTGCGAATTTAGATCAACTTTTTCAACTGTCCAAAAAAATTCTTGTTACCGTTTTTTAACCGTTTGTAACAAAGTTTCGGAACAATTGTTCAGAATTGTCATAATTTTGCGTGAAACGCAGATATTCAGGGCATTTCAACCTGCAATGCTAAATTTATCGTATCGCTGAGTAAACAAAAAAGGAGCTTTATTATTGTGAAAAATGTCGAGCAAATAACTTTAACAACCTGTTTACAAATGGGCAAAAATGTGGTATAATATTAATTGCAGTAAATGTCAATTAAGCAGACTTTACCGTACAAAGCAGATTTCAGGCGGGCGACCGCCATAGAGGAGGAATATACAAATGGAAGATCGTATGCAGATAATACAGTCCGGCAAGAACAAAAAGGTGCAGATAGGCGTTATACCCGGACACTATGCCACCAACCACTCGCACGTTAATTTCTATGTTGATATGACGTCGATAAAGACCAGCATGAAGATGGCTAAGGAGGCTGCGCAGGAGTTGGGCGTGACCTACACCAACACCCATATCGACACCATAATCTGTCTGGAGGGCACTGAGATACTGGGCGGTTTCCTGGCTGAGTACCTGACACAGGCAGGCATAAACAAGGACGCAGACATCAACCTGATAACACCCGAACTGAATGCGGTGAACCAGATGATATTCCGTGACAACACACAGAAGAAGATCTGGGGCAAGCAGGTGCTGCTGCTGATATCCAGCGCTTCGACAGGCAAGAGTATAGGCAGGGCTGTTGACTGCTTGCAGTATTACAGCGGCAAGCTGGCTGCCATAGGTGCGATATTCTCGGCTATCGAGAAGTTCGACAATATGGAGGTGCACGCACTGTTCACCGACAAGGACCTGCCCCACTATGAGAACTACGCTCCCAGCGCTTGCCCCATGTGCAAAAACGGCAAGAAGATAGATGCGCTGATAAACTCTTTCGGATACTCGAAGTTATAATT
>CAMNMO010000250.1 GCA_946544695.1 uncultured Ruminococcus sp.
GATTCCTTGGCAGGCTTTTCTCATTCGCTGTCCGTCATCTCCCTGCCAATAATTATGCATTATGAATTATGCATTATGAATTATAAATAATCATTGACAAAATCTCGTAAATGTGGTATATTGTATTTATATTGAAAAAGCGAGGTGCGTCCTTATGAAAAAAGACGTTTTCGATTATGTCTGGACAGACAAAAAAAGAACATTTCTCGGTCTCCCTTGGTCGTTCACCAGGTATTATCTGACTGAAACTAAGTTCATCACCCGCACTGGCTTCCTTAGCGTGCAGGAGGACGAACTCGAACTTTACAGGGTGCTCGATAAAAAGCTGGTGCTCACAGCCGGCAACCGTATGGTCGGCTGCGGTACGATCGTTATGAATGTGCGTGACGTCGATACCCCCGTCAAGGAGATAAAGTCGGTCAAAAAACCCCGTGATGTCATGAAACTGCTCGATCAGTATATCGACATGAACAGGGACAGATACCGCACCAGAGGCAGAGACTTTTACGGCGATTACGACCATCAGGATCACGATGGTCTGCAAGATGACGGTATCAACGATTGATATATGCTGAAAAAGGGCTGTCGGCGTGGCAGCCCTTGTTTTTATGGAGCGGAGGATATTATGACCTTTGAGGAGCTTGCAGGTCTGCCTGCGTGTGAGAACGAGATAAAGCGGCTGGGTCTGCCCGTGTTCATCTACGGCATGGGCAACGGCGGCGAAAAGGTGCTGAAATGGTGCGCTGACAGGGACATCGCCGTGCAGGGGGTGTTCGCAAGTGACGGCTTTGTGCGTGGGCAGGATTTCTGCGGGTACAGGGTGACCACACTTGCGCAGGCAGAAGCGAAGGCGGGCAGAATGACCGTGCTGCTGGCTTTCGGCACCGACCTTGCTGACGTCATGCAGCGCATAGATGACATCGGTCGTCGGCATGAACTTTTTGCGCCCGATGTGCCTGTTGCGGGGGACAAGGCTTTCAGCCCCGCTGAGTTTTTTGCTGACCTGCAAAGGGCAGAGCGTGTTCATGATATGCTGGCAGATGAACAGTCACGCAGGGTGTTCACGGGGCTTTGCGCCTATAAGATAACAGGCAGGCTTGGGTATCTGCGGGAGATATTCACCGATGATGAAAAGCCCTCGCCGCTGCTGGGGCTTGGCAGCGATGAGGTCTACTGCGACTTGGGCGCCTACAACGGCGACACCGTTTTGCAGACAGTGAAGTCTGCGGGCGGTTGCAAAAAAATATACGCCCTCGAACCCGAGAAGCGCAATTTTCAGAAGTGTGTAAGAAATTGTACTGATATCGACGAGATAGAGTTCATAAACGCAGCGGCATGGTCGCATGACTGCGTGATGAGCTTCGAGAGCGGCAGCGGCAGACAGGCAAGGGTAGCCGCAAAGGGCAGCGGTGTCACGGCGGCACGCAGTCTTGACAGCATACTGCACGGCAGGGAATGCACCTACATCAAATACGATGTGGAGGGTGCTGATATACCTGCGCTGGAGGGTTCTGCAAGGACGATAGAGGTCTGCCGCCCTAAGCTTTGCTGTGCTTTGTATCACAGGTGCCTTGACTTCATCGACATACCCCTCTACCTTGCAGACAGATACGACGGCTACACCTATCACATGCGCCAGCAGCGCTACTATCCCGCTTGGGAGACCGAGCTTATCGCCGTGCCATAGACTTTAGATGTTCATGGCGTCCATAGCGGTGATGTAGTCGAGGGTGGGCACGAAAATGCCCTTGTGCCTTTCGCCCCGCATGACCTCTCTGCCGTCACGGAAGGCTATTACCTGCGCCATCGGGAAGGGCTGCCATTCACCGTCATCGAGGGGGGTGGTGGCAAACATCAGCCCGCTGCCCAGCCGCCTGTAACTCAGGGTATTTTTCAGGTTTTTGTGTACATACATCAGCTCGCCGTCAAATATTATCAGGTTGAGTTTGTTTCTGGGGGCGTTGTCGATGATGAAGCGGTCGACCGTTTCAAAGCGTTCACGCTCGGTCAGGCGGTGGTGTTCCTCACGGAGGTCTATCTCGTCGAGCAGCGCCATGAAAAGCCTTTCGGAGTCGGTATCGCCCCGCTGGGTGTTATAGTACCTGTACATATTTTTACCCGAATAGATGGTGCCGTTGTGTATCATCGTCCACTCACGCCCTGTTATGTCACGCCCTGTGAAGGGGTGGCAGTTCTGGGTCTTTATGCTGCCCACAGTGGCAAAGCGTATATGCCCCAGACAGTTGCGCTGCGGTGAAAGCTCCTCCAGCAGTTCAGCGAGCCTTGCGCTTTCAGCCGCACAGCCTGCCTCACGCACTATCGCCCTGCCGCCCGCAGCCTCGCTCATCATGCCCCAGCCGTGAGGGTGCTTTATGCCGTGCGAGAAGAATGTTCTCAGCTGTTCTTTTATATCTGTTTTTTCCGATGAGCAAAAGCCCAGCAGCTCGCACATCGTCATCACCGCCTGTCTGTCTGAAATTATGGTTCGTGGTTATACCGCTGACACACCACACTAAGCAGCAACAATAGTTGGCGGTTTTCTTTCCCCCGCCTACGGCAAATGCGTGAACGCATGGGAAAGAAAACATCTCAATAGATCTTAGTGGTGTTTTAAAGGGATAACCATATTATGGTTCGTGTCAGCCGTCACCTTGCAGTCTTAGCAGAGCTTCCGTATATGTCCTCTGCGCTTATCCTGCGGCAAAGCCTGTTTTTCAGCCTGTCACGGGCATAGCTTATGATCTTATGCGCATGGCTGTCACCGCTGAAAAAGCTTTCCATCTCATCAAGCACCTGCGCTGCACGCAGACTGATATCCACGCCGTCCACCGTGACCCCGCTGAGGTCGTAAAGGGCGGCATTTTTGTGCGCCTGCCATGCCGCAGACTGTTCTGCGTGGTCAAACTCACAGTCGTCAAGGGTAAGCAGCCAAAGCATCAGCAGGTGCGCAAAGCACAGTATCTTTTCATCGACGCCCGTTTCGGTCAGCGGGTCAAGGTCGAACATTCTCAGCTCGATGTGGTCAACGCCCCCCTGTGCCAGACCTTCCAGCGTGTTTACCCCACGAGGTTTCAGGCGCACAGGCAGGTAAAGCTCGCTCGCCGAGAAAAGCATGCCCTTGCGCACATACCCCGCAATGCCGTCGGTGAAAGCCCTGAGACTGCTGTGGTCAAGCAGGGGAGTGAACTCGTTCCAGTAGCCACGCACGCTGTTTCGCATGCTGGAATAGGGGCTGAGTTTTGTGCCCGCAAGATGGTCGCCGTCAAGCGAGATATCATAGTAGGGGCTTGCGGCTGTCAGCATCACCATCAGCCAGCTGTAACGGCTTATCTGCCTGTAAAGCCGCAGATAAAGCTCGTCCTTGAAACGTCGTAAGGGAAGCGGGCTTTCTTCATGCCATTCGCTTATGAGTTCATCGGCAAACGAGAAATTGAAATGCACCCCCGAAAACAGCATCAGCCGCTTGCCGTAGCGCCTTTGCAGGTTCTCACGGTAGTCACGCTTTGATGACTGTTCGCCGCCGAAAGCCGCAATGGGTATATCCGCCTCAGTCTCAAAGCGGGGCGGGTTCGAGTAAAGCCAGATGCGCTCGCCGTTCTCGGCAAGCTTACGGTCAGCCGCCGCCGCAAGCTCCCCGAGAGACTTCACAGCATCGGCAACGCTTTCGCAGACAGGGGTTATCAGCTCTATCTGGTTTTCGCAGAAATCACGGGTGATGTGCGGGTCGTCACCGAAAGGGTGGGGGGTCTGTGCAAGACGCCCCTGTGCATCTACCCTCAGCGTCTCACGTTCAAGCCCGAAATTGCCTTTATAAAAATTTACGCTCTTTTTCATGTAAAACACCTCTTGACTTGCATCGCCGAAAGTGGTATCATCAACTTGCAGACAAGTCTTTTGGCAGGAGGTCGGCTATGTATCAGAAATTTTTGGAAATGGTGGGCGCCGCAGGTATATCACTGCACGGCGCAGAAATTTGTCATAAGGGCGAAAGGGTGCTGAAAGTCAGCTTTGATGAGGACAGACCCTACCCCATATATTCGGCGGTAAAGTCGGTGACTGCCGCCGCAGTTCTCATCGCACAGGGCGAGGGCAGGCTGTGCACAACGGATAAACTGTACACTTATATGGACAGCAGATATTCGGACATCATACCCGAGCCATTCAGGGCGCTGACCTTTGAGGACTGCATGACCATGTCTGCCGCACCCTATCCCTTCCGCCCGCAGAATGCCGCAGAGCTTATCCCCGACAGCAGGCAGGACGACTGGCTGTACAACATCTTCCGCCTGCCTGTCAACTATCCCGACCGCAGTTTTCACTACTCGAATATCCCCGCATATCTGGTCAGTGCCGCCTGCGAGAATGCGGTGGGTCAGCCGTTGGCAGAATACCTGTCTCCCAGACTTTTTGAGCCGCTCGGCTGGGGCAGCCCCGCTTATCAGACCTCGCCCGAAGGTCATTTCTACGGCGCAACAGGCATGGAACTGACTGTGTCGCAGCTTTCACGGCTGGGTCAGCTTTTCATGCAAGGGGGAATGTTTGGCGGCGTGCGCCTTATCCCCAAAGACCTCGCTGTCAGCGCAGTCACCCGAAAGGTCGTCACCGAAAATGACGGCTACGGCTGGTTTTTTTGGGTGGGTAAGGATACCTTCGATATCAGCGGCAAGTGGGGACAGCGCTGTGTGGTCAGCCCCGA
>CAMNMO010000251.1 GCA_946544695.1 uncultured Ruminococcus sp.
ATTTTACAGCCGTAATGCATGTTCAAACCTTTGTATTATGCAAAATTTGATTTCCATGCCGCAGGGCAGTTGGTCCTGCTTTGTCGGCGGTACAGTCATTTTGAGAGACAGGGTCTACATGCTCTCGGGGCAGGTTATTTTCAGCATGCCCAGAATGTTGGATATCAGCTGCTTTACTGCCAGCGACAGCGCAAGCCTTGCCTGCATCACGTTCTCCTCCTCGCCCTTTATGCGGCAGGCATTGTAGAACTTGTGATACAGTGTTGCGAGGTCAACGACATACTTGGTGACCTTTGCAGGGTCATAAGCCTTAGCTGCATCGTTGATGGTGGCAGGCAGTGTGGCTATCAGCTTGACCAGTTCAAGCTCCTCGGGTGTCGAGAAAGCCGCAGCCATCTCATCGGTGAACGCCTTAGCCTCAACGCCCTCCTCTTTCAGCTTCTTAATTACCGAGCAGATACGTGCATGTGCGTACTGCACGTAGTATACGGGGTTCTGGCTGGTGTTGGATATCGCCAGGTCAAGGTCAAAATCGAACTGCGAATTGGGCTCACGCAGGTTGAAGAAGAACCTTGCCGCATCTATCGGTATCTCGTCGAGCAGGGTGTTCAGTGTTATAGCCTTGCCCGAACGCTTTGACAGCTTGTAGGTCTCGCCGTTTCTGACAAGCCTTACCATCTGCATGATGACAACGTCCAGCTTCTTCTCGTCAACGCCCAGCGCAGTCATGGCTGCTTTCAGGCGGGGGATATAGCCGTGGTGGTCTGCGCCGAAAATGTCTATCGCCTTATCGAACTTTCTCACTGCCAGCTTGTTGTAGTGGTAAGCTATGTCGGGCACGAAATAGGTGGGTATGCCGTTGTCACGCACCAGCACCCTGTCCTTCTCATCACCGAAATCGGTGGTCCTGAACCACAGCGCACCGTCCTTCTCGTAGGTGTAACCGCTTGCTTTCAGCTGTTCTATCACCTTAGCCACCGAGCCGTCATTGTGCAGTGTGCTCTCCCTGAACCATGTATCGTACTCTATGCGGTACTTGGCAAGGTCTCTGTGCAGACCCTCGATGTTCTTGGGCAGTGCGTAGTCCACCAGCGCCTTCTTGCAGTCCTCCTCGGGCTGTGCGCTTGCCACCGAGCCGTACTCATCGAAGAAGTTCTTTGCGTGTGCGATTATGTCCATGCCGAGATAAACGTCATCGGGCATGGGGAATTCGGGGCGGTTGCCGTCCTCGCCGTATATCTCCTTACAGAATTCGTCCATGCTGAGGTTCTTAGCGACTATCTCCTGTCCCGCATCGCTGCATATCTGCATATAGCGCAGTCTCAGCGACTTGCCGAACTTCTCTATCTGGTTGCCCGCATCGTTTATGTAGAACTCACGCTCAACATCGTAGCCTGCGTATTCCATAACAGCCGCCAGGCAGTCACCGATCGCACCGCCACGGGCATTGCCTATATGCATGGGACCTGTGGGGTTTGCAGAAACGAACTCTATCAGCGCACGCTTGCCCTTGCCAAGCTCGGTCCTGCCGTAGTCAGCGCCGTCCTCCAGCACTGCCTTCACAACAGATGCATACCAGCTTTTGTCATAGTAAAAGTTTATGAACCCCGGACCTGCTATCTCCACCTTCTCAAAGCAGCTGCCTGCCGTATCCAGCTTGGCGACTATCGCTTCGGCTATCTTGCGGGGCGCATTCCTGAAAGGCTTTGCGCATACCATTGCCGCATTTGTGGATACATCGCCGTTCTTCGGGTCTGCGGGTATCTCTATATTGAACGCAGGCACTGCCTCTGCGGGGAACGCTCCCTCTGACACAAGTGCGCCAAGTGCGTTCATCACAAGCTCTCGTGCCTGTGTAAATGACTCTTTTATAAGATCGTGCATTTTCTATTCCTCCGTTATCTATTATCCTGGTCATACCGCTGACGCACCGAACGAAACAGCTTTTCAGCGGACATCAGCAATGGCTGCCGTTTATCACCTGAGACAGACTTCCACCTCTATCTCAAAAACTCCCACATAGCTGGAATTTACATCTACCACATAGGAGAAGAACAGCCTGCCGCCCTCCTCATTCAGTGATATGTCTATCTTCTGCGCTTCCACCCCGACTTCAAAATTGCCGTACAGTGTGCCGTAGATGCAGTGGTGCTTTTCACCGTCCTGCACCACCATGTTCGAGGTGACGTTGCCCGTCCTTGTCATTATCACCTTTTTTCCGCCGAAGGTCTCGAGCCTTGTCACACAGCCCTCAAAGCCTGTGGCTTCGCTCTCCTCATACTCTATGGCATAGCCTTCATCGGTCACCTCAAAGGTGCCCAGTGACAGCACTTCTGTCTGTTCGGGTTCGCCCCCGGGGTCATCGAACTGGCGGCTTACCAGCTTTATATCTGCTTCCCTTTTCAACTTCATTTTCCTTTCCTCTGCGCTCAGTAAAGATCGCACTTCTCCACAGTACCCGCAAAGCTCTCCCCCAGAAAACGCTCAACGTTCTCCGAGAACAGCTCCACGCTGTCCGTGCAGTAAAGCTGCTGTCTGCCCGCTTCCTCACGTTCAGCCAGCTCATCATTGAAGGTCAGCGTTTTTACCGCATATCTCGCCAGCTCACCGCTCGATGATATCAGCTTTACGTTTTTGCCCATGATATCGGATATCACCTCCGAAAGATGGGGATAGTGTGTGCAGCCCAGTATCAGCGTATCCACCTGTTCACGCTTCATGCACTCAAGATATTCCTCTGCAAAGAACCTTGTGGGCGGACAGTCCTTGTCCACATAGCCGTTCTCCACCAGCGGCACGAACATGGGGCATGCCTTGCCCACCACCCTTGCCTTCGGTGAGATGCTGCGTATGACCTTGCCGTAGCTGCCGCTGCGGATAGTCGCACCCGTTGCGATGACGCCTATCCTGCCGTTTCTTGTGGCAGCGCATGCCGCATGTGCTGCGGGAATGACCACGCCGCTGTAACTGGGTTCGGTGTTGCCCGAAAACTCAGGGCTCGACATTATCACCGACGATGCCGTGCCGCATGCGACCAGTATCATCTTGACATTGAACTGCCTGAGAAAACTCATATCCTGCGAAGTATAGCGTGCTATCGTTTCCTTGCTCCTGGTGCCGTAGGGCACACGGGCGGTGTCGCCCAGATATACGATATCCTCGTGGGGCAGAAGCTTTGTCAGCTCCTTGACGCAGGTCAGTCCGCCCACACCCGAGTCGAACACGCCAATGGGTGCATTATTCATAATCCACTTCCGATCTGTCCAGTGCCAGCTTTATCAGCCTGTCCTCCTGCTCGGCATAGCTTATGCCGTCATGCTGCATCAGCATGGGGAACATGCTTATCTTTGTGTGACCGGGCAGTGTGTTTATCTCGTTGAGTATGACCTCGCCGTCATCTCTCAGGAAGAAGTCTATCCTGGAAAGTCCGCTGCAGCCCATCGCCTTGAATGCCCTGACTGCGATATCACGGACCTTTTCTATAACAGCCGCATCTACCTGTGCGGGTATGTATATCTTTGAGCCTGCGTTGTTGTACTTTGCATCATAGTCATAGAATTCGTTGGCAGCCGTCACCTGTCCCACCGTAGATGCAAAGGGCTTATCATTGCCCATAACAGCGCATTCCAGCTCTATGCCCTTTACCTCCTGCTCGACTATGACCTTCTGGTCATGCGAGAAAGCAGCCTTGATGCCCGCTCTCAGCTCCTCATAGTCATGCGCCTTTGATATGCCCACCGATGAACCGCAGTTTGCGGGCTTTACGTACATGGGGTAGCCCAGTTCCTTTTCCATAAGTCTGCATTTTTCATCAAGCTGCGCCATGTCACGGTATATCATGCTGATCCACTTTGCGGTGTGTATGCCGTGTGCTTCCAGTATGGTATGGGTGACGTCCTTGTCCATGCAGCATGCGCTTGCCAGCAGGTCACAGCCCACAAAGGGTATCTCGCCCATCTGGAAAATGCCCTGAATGGTGCCGTCCTCACCGTTTTTGCCGTGCAGCACTGGGAACACAGCGTCCACCTTCACATTTGAATAGCTGCCGTCGTCCTCCAGCTGTATGAACCCACGGTGCACGGGGTCGGGGCTGAAGATGCAGGCGGTATTATCGGGGTGTTCAGCCCACCTGCCGTTCTCGATATCCTCAACACTGCCGATATATCTCAGCCAGTGTCCCTTTTTGGTTATGCCGATGCATATCACCTCATAGCGGTCGGCATTCTCATTTATACTGCGTATAACATGCGCAGCCGAAACCACGGAAACATCATGTTCATTGGATTTACCGCCGAAAATGACGGCGATCTTTAGCTTAGCCATAACAAATACGTCCTTTCGTGTACAGATTACGTCAATTTAATATTATACCACATATTTATGACAATTGCAAACGATTATCCCAAAACATAAAAATTTTACATTTAGCAGGACTTTCCGCCGTCATACAGATGCAGACCGTCCCCGCAACCCTGCCATCACAGCCACAGCGGCGGGCGACGTCCCGAGGGCGGGCGAACTTCGCAAAACAGCGTATTTTCGGGGCGGCAGGACTTCCCCGCAACCCCGCCATCACAGCCACAGCGGCGGGTGACGTCCTGCGGGTGAACTGCGCAAAACGGCGTGTTTTATGGGCGGCAGGACTTCCCCGCAACCCCGCCATCACAGCCACAGCGGCGGGCGACGTCCTGCGG
>CAMNMO010000252.1 GCA_946544695.1 uncultured Ruminococcus sp.
GTCTTAAAGCCGATTACGACAAGATATTCAAGAACGAGATAATCACCGACCTTATCAAAGTGCTTGGCTGCGGCGTGGAAGTAAACACAGGCAAGAAAAAGGACCTTTCAGCTTTCAGCCTTGATAATCTCAGGTGGAACAAGGTCGTTATCTGTACAGATGCGGACGTGGACGGTTTCCAGATACGCACGCTGATACTGACCATGCTTTACAGGCTTACACCCACGCTGATAGAGAAGGGCTATGTTTATATTGCTGAGTCTCCCCTGTTTGAGATAACCACAAAGGACAAGACCTACTTCGCTTATGATGAACCCGAAAAGGACAAGATACTCAAAATGATAGGCGACAAGAGTTTCACCATACAGCGCTCGAAAGGTCTTGGTGAGAACGAAGCCGATATGATGAGTCTTACCACCATGAATCCCGAGACAAGACGTCTAATAAAGGTCAACCCCGATGATGTGGAGATGACCCAGTGGATGTTCAACATGCTGCTTGGCGATGACCTGGCAGGCAGAAAGGAATTCATCACCAACAACGGTGCTGATTACCTGGAGATGGCTGATATATCCTGATGATATTAGAAACTCTGTAAAAACGTACATGCTTTATATATTAAACGACATGGATCTTCTGACTTATCACGCCACACAGCCGAAGTCTCAGTGAAGATCTGTATGCCGTTTACTATGATACGAAAGGATAAGTAAAATATGGCAAGAAAAAAAGCAGAGCCTAAGAAAAAGGCTGCTGCCCCCAAGATGGACGCTTACATCGAGGGCGCAGGTCTGGTGGCTGAGGAAAAGATCACCCAGACCCTTGAAAAGAACTATATGCCCTACGCCATGAGCGTTATAGTATCACGAGCTTTCCCTGAAATAGACGGCTTCAAGCCCTCACACAGAAAGCTTCTGTATACCATGTACCTCATGGGACTCATCAAGGGCAAGCTGACTAAGTGCGCAAATATCGTGGGTGCAACAATGAAACTCAACCCCCACGGTGACGGCGCCATATATGAAACACTGGTAAGACTTTCCCGTGGCAACGAAGCACTGCTGCACCCCTACGTGCAGTCTAAGGGAAACTTCGGCAAGTCGTATTCAAGAGATATGGCTTACGCCGCATCACGATACACAGAAGCAAAGCTTGAACCTATATGCGAGGAACTTTTCAGGGATATCGACAAGGAAACTGTGGACTTCGTACCCAACTACGACAACACCATGACCGAACCCACACTTTTCCCTGCCACCTTCCCTACCATACTGGTAAACGCCAATGTGGGTATCGGTGTATCAATGGCATCGGCTGTATGTCCCTTCAACCTGACGGAAGTCTGTGAGACTGCCATTGCGCTTATGAAGGACCCCAATGCCAATGCGCTGGACACACTGAAAGGTCCTGACTTCCCCGGCGGCGGATATCTCTTGTATGACGAGGAGGAACTTGACAAAATATACCGCACGGGCAGAGGTTCTGTAAAGCTGAGGGCAAAGTACCGCTTCAACAAAGAGGAGAAGTGCATAGAAGTCACCGAGATACCTGCCACCACTACCATCGAAGCGATAATCGAAAAGATAATCGCACTGGTAAAGGCGGGCAAGATAAGGGAGATATCCTATATACGTGACGAAACAGACCTTGACGGCTTGCAGATAGGTATAGATATCAAAAAGGGCGTTGACCCCGACAAGCTGATGCAGAAGCTTTACAAACTCACGCCATTGCAGGATACCTATTCATGCAACTTCAACATACTGGTGCACGGCTACCCAAGAGTAATGGGTGTGTACGAAATTCTGGACGAATGGACAAAATTCCGTGTTGACTGCGTGCGCAGGCGTGTGCAGTACGACCTCAGGAAAAAGCGTGACAGACTGCACCTGCTGAAAGGTCTGGGCAAGATACTGCTGGATATCGACAAGGCTATACGCATAATCCGTGAGACCGAGGAAGAAAGCGAAGTTGTACCCAACCTGATGATAGGTTTCGGCATCGACGAAGTTCAGGCGGATTACGTGGCTGAGATAAAGCTGAGACACCTGAACCGTGAGTATATCTTAAAGCGCACCGCAGACACTGAACGTCTCGAAAAAGAGATAGCTGAACTGGAGGAGATACTGGGTTCGGAAAAGAAGATAAAGCAGGTCATCATCAGCGAACTGAAAGATGTCATGAAGAACTACGGTCAGGAAAGAAAGACACAGTTCTTCTACAAGAGCGACATCGAGGAGGTCGAGGAGGAAGAGGAGATAGAGGACTATCCCTGCAAGCTGTTCATATCGGAGAGCGGTTACTTCAAGAAGTGCACCATGCAGTCACTGAGAATGGCAAGCGAACAGAAGCTGAAAGAGGGCGACCGCATGATGGCGGAGATAGAATCCTCAAACCGCACCGAACTGCTGTTCTTCTCGGACAAGGCTGCCGTATACAAGGCTAAGGCAAGCCGTTTCGGCAACACCAAGGCAAGCGACCTGGGCGACTATATCCCCGCTGACCTGGGCTTTGACAACGGCGAAAGCTTCCATACCATGATAGAGACTATGGATTACTCGGGCTACCTGCTGTTCATTTATGACAACGGCAAGGCTGCTAAGGTGCCGCTGAACGCCTACGAGACAAAGACCAACCGCAAAAAGCTGGCTAATGCTTATTCCGACAAGGCAGGGCTTGTGGCTATACTTAAACTGAACGACAATGCACAGGTAATGCTGCGCACCACAAACGGCAGGGCTATGCTGTTCGATACCGCACTGCTGCTGCCCAAGACCACAAGAAACACGCAGGGAGTGCAGGTCATGACCCTGAAAGCCAAGAATGCTAAGGTCGAAAAGGCTTATACGGTCAGCGATGAGGAAGCTGAGAAGCTTGCAAAGTTCCGCAGCAAGACCATACCTGTTGCGGGAAGTCTGGCGAAGGACCTTGAGGACCCCGACCAGCTGTCATTCTGATATAATATCTGCCCCGAAAGTCCTGCTTGACTTTTTCGGGGCATTGTGCTATAATTTGCTGACAAGGAGGAATGGTCATGAAGCTTAAAAGAATGAATGGTTTTCTCAAAGACATTTATCTGACTTATCAAAAGCTTGTGGACGAGACAGAGTTCTCCAAAGACGGACTGGCAGAGTTTTACAAAAATACGGGCAAATTCCTGTTTGTTACGCTGACAGACGATGAGTATGCGCAGGTCTTTGATATGGAAGGGACGTTCAGCGCACAGGATACGCTTTCTTATGAACACACGGGAAAGTATTCCTGTAACGAAAAAAGAGAAGTCAAGGACGATGAGTATGTTGAACTGCTGGCTGACGCTTACGATGTGAAGATGTTCATACTGTTCTTTGAAAAAGGGCTGGATATGGCTTATCTTCTTGACCGCACGCCTGTCTACCCCGCTATTGATATGACGACTGACGAGTTCACGCTGAGGTACGACCGCAGAGAGGACGCCGATGATTTCCTGTTCAGAGATGAATTCAAGGATGCCAAGGCTTTCGTGAATGCTTACAGGCAGCTTCACAGTAAGCCGCCCATAGAATGACAAACAGCGGAAAGCTCAGATCGCTTTCCGCCTTTTTATGCCAGTAAAATCCGCCATAATACAAAATTGCCGCCCCCACAGACCGATGTGAGGGCGGCAAAACCAGGTGTCAATTAATATGGATCAGATGTCCCATTTCCAGTCACGTACCTCGGGCAGATCAAGACCTACCTCGTGGATGTACTGCTTGTGCTCAACAAGCTTGTCCTGCATCATCTGGTACAGGTAAGAACCTGTGTTGCCCAGCTGAGGCAGTCTCTTGAGCATCTCCATAACAAGGTGGAAACGGTCGATCTCGTTCTGAACACGCATGTCGAACGGAGTTGTGATCGTGCCTTCCTCGTTGTAGCCGCATACATAAAGGTTGCGGTTGTTTCTGTGATAAAGAAGCTCGTGGATAAGTGTGGGATAGCCGTGGAATGCGAATACGATGGGCTTATCCTTAGTGAACAGTGCATCGAACTCAGCATCAGACAGACCGTGAGGGTGCTTGCTCTTGGGCTGCAGCTTGAACAGGTCAACAACGTTGATGAATCTGATCTTTACGTTGGGCATGTTCTTTCTCATGATGGTAACAGCAGCCAGTGCCTCCAGAGTAGGAGTATCGCCGCAGCAAGCCAGAACAACGTCAGGCTCCTGACCCTGATCGTTTGAAGCCCACTCCCAGATACCGATACCCTGTGTGCAGTGCTTAACAGCCTGCTCCATAGTCAGCCACTGCTGACGGGGGTGCTTGGAAGTTACCATAACGTTAACATAGTTCTTGGAACGTATGCAGTGATCGAATACGCTCAGCAGGCAGTTAGTGTCGGGCGGCAGATACATTCTTACCACATCTGCCTTCTTATTGGCAACGTGATCCAGGAAACCTGGGTCCTGATGAGTAAAGCCGTTGTGGTCCTGCTGCCATACGTTGGAGGAAAGTATGTAGTTCAGCGAAGCTATCTTCTGTCTCCAGGGCAGCTCACTTGTTACCTTCAGCCACTTTGCATGCTGTGAGAACATGGAGTCAACTATCCTGATGAATGCCTCATAGCTTGCGAAGAAGCCGTGACGGCCTGTCAGCAGGGAGCCTTCCAGCCAGCCTTC
>CAMNMO010000253.1 GCA_946544695.1 uncultured Ruminococcus sp.
AGTCATAGACGCTGTGCTTAAAATGGGCAAGAGTGCCATAATGCTGGTGCCTGAGATCTCTTTGACACCTCAGATGGTAGCCAGGTTCAAAGTCCTGTTCGGGCAGAATATCGCTTTGCTGCATTCATCACTGTCACTCGGGCAGAGAATGGACGAGTTCAAAAGGATAAAACGTGGTGAAGCAAGGATAGTCATCGGCACCAGAAGTGCTGTGTTTGCACCTGCGACAGATATCGGCGTCATAATTATGGACGAGGAAGGCGAACAGTCCTATAAATCGGACACAACTCCACGCTACCATGCCAGGGACGTTGCTATACAGCGCTGCGGACATAACGGTGCGCTGCTGCTGATGGCATCTGCAACACCTTCGTTGGAGACTTTCTACCATGCGAAGAAAGGCAGGTTCCACCTGTTTACATTAAAGCACAGGTACAGCGACGCTGTTTTGCCTGAGGTGGAGATAGTTGACATGCAGACAGAGGCTGCGCAAGGCAATGACAGTCTGCTAAGCCGAAAGCTGGCTGATAAGCTGACCGAGACTTTGCAGAAAGGTGAACAGGCGATACTTCTGCTGAACAGACGAGGTTTCACCACATATATAAGCTGCACAAGCTGCCGACAGCCTGTGGTCTGTCAGAGGTGCAATATCCCGCTGACTTATCATAAAAAGAACAACAGGTTCATGTGCCATTACTGCGGGTATACTATGGATAACCACGCAGTGTGTCCTGCCTGCGGTTCTGATAAGCTGAGGTCCAGCGGCGTCGGCACACAGCGTGTCGAGGACGAGGTGGCAAGGATATACCCTGATGCCAGAATACTTCGCATGGACGCTGACACCACATCTTCCCGCTATGCTTACGAGGAAAAGTTCAAAGCCTTTGAGAACCATGAGTATGACATAATGCTTGGCACACAGATGATAGCTAAGGGTCTGAATTTCCCCGATGTTACACTTGTGGGCGTCATATCGCTGGATAAGGCGCTTTTCACGGGAGACTTCAGAAGCTATGAGCGGACTTTTTCTCTGCTGACACAGGTCGCCGGAAGAAGCGGCAGGGGGTCAAAACCCGGTGTTGCTTATATTCAGACCTTTGTGCCCGACCATTATGTACTGAACCTTGCAGCTGAACAGAATTATGATGAATTTTACGATGAGGAGATCGCACTGAGACAGTCGCTTATTTATCCTCCGTGCTGCGATATCTGCGTTTTCGGCTTTTCCTCAACTATGGAGAGCAAAGCCATACGTGCAGCAGATTTTGTGACGGAATTCATAGCGAATTATCTCAGGGTCAATAAGGTCGATTTCCCAATGCGTGCCATAGGTCCGTCACCCTGTACACTGGAGATCATCAACGGCAGATTCAGGTACAGGCTGATACTTAAATCGAAAAATACAAGAGCTTTCAGGGCGATGATAAGATCTGTCCTGAATGCCTTCAATGAAAATAAGGAGTTTAAGGAAGTCCGTATCTACGCTGATATAAACGGAGATATAGGCTTGTAGAAAGGAATGATCATAGTGGCGATCAGGAATATTTTGAACAAGAGCGATGAAACACTTCATAAGGTTTGCAGACCTGTGGAGAAGTTCGATCAGAAGCTGTGGACATGGCTCGATGATATGAAGGAAACACTTGCACAGGCTAACGGAGTTGGTCTGGCTGCACCGCAGGTGGCTATTTTAAGGCGTTTCTGCATTATCGATGTTGGCGACGGAAAAGTTTACGAGCTCATAAATCCCGAGATAACCTGGAAGTCAGAAGAAACACAGTATGTTCTTGAGGGCTGCCTGTCCTGTCCCGGCGAATGGGGCTATGTTACCAGACCGAAGAGCATTAAGTTCAAAGCACAGGACAGAAATGGTGAGTGGTATGAAATGGAAGTCAGTGACCTGTTTGCACAGGCTGTCTGCCATGAGACCGCACATCTTGACGGTCATCTTTTCACTGAGATCATCGAGGAATATGCTGAGGTAGAAGAAAAATGAAGATAGTTTTCATGGGTACGCCCGATTTTGCAGTGCCGTCACTGAAAGCACTGTACGAAGCGGGTCATGAGATACAGGCAGTGTTCTGCCAGCCCGATAAGCCGAAGGGCAGAGGATATAAGCTTGTGCCGCCGCCTGTTAAGGTGTTTGCGCTTGGCAAGGATATCCCGTACTTTCAGCCTCAAAGCCTGAAAAACGGCGGTGAGGAATATATCAGGGAGATAGAAACACTTGCACCTGACTGCATAGTTGTTGCAGCTTACGGTAAGATATTGCCGAAGTCTGTGCTGGATATACCAAAGTTTGGCTGTGTAAATGTGCATGGTTCGCTGCTGCCGAAATACCGTGGTGCAGGTCCGATACAGTGGGCAGTCCTCAATGATGAAAAGACCACAGGCATAACTACCATGCTTATGGGTGAAGGTCTTGACACAGGTGACATGCTGCTGAAAAGCGAGACTGAGATAGGTGAGAATGAGACTGCTGCCGAATTGTTTGACAGACTGGCGGACATGGGTGCATCACTCATCGTTGAAACGCTTGATAAGCTTGAAAAAGGTGAGATAACACCTGTACCTCAGAACGAAGCTGAGGCATCTTATGCACCTATGCTGAGTAAGGACCTCTCTCCGATAGACTTCACCAAGTCAGCCAGAGAAGTTCATAAGCATATATGCGGTCTGTCTGACTGGCCTTGCGCCTCAACTACCATAAATGGCAAGAGGATAAAGGTGTATCATTCTGAGATAGTAGAAGGAAAGTCTGAAAAGCTACCCGGAACTGTTGTCAATGTCAAAGACTTGACGGTTGCCTGCGGTGAAGGACTTGTCAGATTTACTGAAATACAGGCAGAAGGCTCGAAAAGAATGGCTACTGCGGACTATCTTCGTGGCAAGCCTGTGGCTGAAGGTACTGTACTTGGAAAGTGACAAGTCGGTTTACTTGTCAATTGGAGGACTATTGATTGGGAAATACCAGAAAGTTTACGGTCAGGCTGCTGACTAAGCTTGACGAAAACAGTTCATACTCAAATATACTGCTTGACGAAGCGCTGGCAAGAAGTGATTTTGACAAGCGGGACAAAAAGTTTATATCGGCTTTGTTTTATGGTGTGCTTGAACGCAGGCTGACGCTTGATGCGATAATCGCAGATCTTTCCAGTTCACCGAAAAACAAACTTAATCACACGCTCAGGAATATACTGAGATGCGGTATTTATCAGCTGAAATATATGGACTCTGTCCCTGACAATGCTGCTGTTGACGAATCGGTGGAAATGGCTAAAAAGCTGAGAAATCCGTCACTTGCAGGATTCACCAACGGACTGCTTCGGGAGTTTATAAGGCGTGATAAGGCACTGCCTGAGGCTAAAAATGATATCGAGAGGGCTTCTTTTGAATACTCTTGTCCTCAGTGGCTGGTCAGCAAATGGCAGAAAGAATATGGTGCAGACAAGTGTAAAGCGCTGCTTGTAAGCTCGCTTGGGAAAGCACCGACAACTGTAAAGTTGAATAACTTGAAAGGTACTGCTGAGGAGACGCTTGACCTTCTGCTGAAAGAGGGCATGACTTTTGAGCGCAGCAAGATACTTGAATATGCCGCAAATGTGGCTAATGCAGGTGCTATCGAGAAGTCTCGGGCTTATAAAGCGGGAAGGTTCCATGTGCAGGATCTTGCGAGTCAGCTTTGCTGTAAAGAGTTGGATCCTCAGCCGGGTGAAACTATACTCGATCTTTGTTCGGCACCGGGCGGCAAGACCTTTACTATCGCTGAGATGATGAATAACGAGGGTAAGGTACTTGCTTTCGATCTTCATGCCAACCGTGTGAAGCTTATCAGAAGCGGTGCTGAAAGGCTGGGTCTCAGCTGTGTATCTGCTGAGGTCAATAATGCTAAAGTATTTAATAAAGATCTTCCTGTGGCTGACAGAGTGCTTGTCGATGCACCTTGTTCGGGTCTCGGTGTTATCAGACGCAAGCCTGAGATAAAGTACAAAGATCCCGAAGAACTGGTACGTTTGCCACAGGTGCAATATCAAATACTTGACACCTCGTCAAAGTATGTAAAGCAAAATGGCTTGATCGTTTATTCCACCTGTACAGTCTCCCGTGCAGAGAATGATGAGGTCGTTGAGCGCTTTTTGAAAGAACATCAGGACTTCGTTCCTGACGGTGCTGATGCTGTACAGACCATTACACCCGATATGTATGGTTCGGACGGTTTCTTCATCGCCAGATTAAGGCGTCGGTGGTGACTTTATGATTGCTTACGACGAAGATGGAAAAATCGATATTCTGGGCTTGCTTCCCGAGGAACTTGAAGAGCAGATATTGCTTGTCGGAGAGAAAAAATTCCGTGCAAAACAGATATTTGAATGGCTCCATGTTAAAAGGGCAGATAGTTTTGATAAAATGACTAACCTATCTGTACAATTGAGGAATAAGCTCCAAAAAATATTTTGTTTAAAATCACTATTTATCGTAAAAAGACTTGAAAGTCATACCGATAATACTGTAAAATATCTATATAGGCTTCCTGACGGCAACCATGTCGAGACTGTTATCATGGAGTATAATCACGGTA
>CAMNMO010000254.1 GCA_946544695.1 uncultured Ruminococcus sp.
TGTATGGCGCACAGCCGCAGTACGGTCAGCCGATGTATGGCGCACAGCCGCAGTATGGTCAGCCGAATAATGCTGCACCGCAGCAGCCGATTTATCAGCCTGTAAGACCTGAATATAACCAGCCGCAGCAGCCTGTTTACCATAACGCTGCAAAGCCTGATGATGACAGACCACTGTTTGACAGCGAGACGGGCGAGCGGATAATCTATTCAGACATGGAGGACGGCAATGGATAAGAGACTGCTGACATGCGCCGAACTCTGCAAAGGCAGAAGGATAGCAGATATCGGCACCGACCACGGATATCTGCCATGCTATATGGTGATGGAGGGACTGTGCGATACCGCACTTGCATGCGATACAGCACCGCTGCCCCTCGAAAGTGCTAAGGCGCATATCGCTGAAAACGGTCTGGGCGACAGGGTGACTGCCATTCTTTCCGACGGACTGGAAAAGGTGCCTGCCGACGGTCTTACCGACATAGTCATAGCAGGCATGGGCGGTGAGCTTATAGCCAGGATACTGGGTGACTGCGGCTGGCTGAAAAGTGCCGTGCCTGCGGTGAATTTGGTGCTTCAGCCGATGACAAAGTGGGACTTCCTGCGAAAGTGGCTGTATGAGAATGATTTCCTGATAACCGATGAAAAGCCGTGCATAAGCGGTCGTTTCGTGTACTCGGTCATGCAGGCGGTCTACACAGGCGAAAAGCCGCCTTATCCCTGTGACCTGAGATACCTTTACTGCGGTTTTGTAAAACCTGTTACCGAGGACGGCAGGGAATATCTGCTGAGACAGGCAAAACGTCTGGAAGCTGCTGCAAAGGGCAGGGAAGCCTCGGGTGACAGCGAGGGTGCGCTTCAGATGAAAACACTGGCGGCTGAACTTATGCTGAGGGTCAGCACAGGGGAATGAACACAATATAAATAACATCAATGCCCGTGGACTGTTCAAGCCCACGGGCATTGTTTTACAGGTTCACTGTTCAACCTGCTTGCCGAGAAACATGGCAGCTGCTTTGCAAAGCATAGCCTGGTCATCGGTAACGGGACGGTCATCGCTGCTGCCGAGAAATGCCACTGCGCCTGTGATATCACCGCCCGAGATTATTGGCGAAACAGCAAGGGCATGCGCATTGACGCCCTCCACAGGTCTGAATTCCTCCGTGCCCTTGCGGTACTCGTAGCTGCGGCGTGATTCAAGCATATCCTCCAGTGCCTGAGACAGCCTGCGCTGCGAATATTCTTTTTTGGACACGCCCGAAACTGCCACAACATGGTCCTTGTCAAAAATGACAGCAGGCGCACCGCCCAGCTTCGATATGACCTCCGCCGCCTGCAAAGCCCCGTCGGAAAGTTCGTTGATGGGCGAGTATTTCTTGAAAATGACTTCACCGTCAGGGTTGGTGTAGATCTCCAGCGGGTCGCCCTCACGTATCCTCATGGTGCGTCGTATCTCCTTTGGTATGACCACCCGCCCGAGGTCGTCGATGCGGCGTACTATTCCTGTTGCTTTCATGTTTTTTCCTCCTGTTTTTGTTTTGTGGGAATAGTTTGTGCAGGTAGTGGCAGATTATTCAGGTTCTTAGACATCTCGGCTATGTATGGGTCAAATTTATTGACCGTCTGATCTTTACCCGATCTTTCGTTTACGAAATATGGTCATGATAATGGCTGAATGCACAATTATTGCAAGGATTTTTTGTATGATATTTTTCCTGCAAAAGGCAAAGAGTCCAAAAAAAGTTACCACAAAACGATGGAGGTGTGATATAATATGTAAAATATGAATGTGTAGGAAACTATAGTCAAAAAGCGTAGGCTTTTCCGTATATGTAAAAGGAGGATAAAAATGAAAGTATACATTTAAACCAGACCCAACGGTATCCCTCACAACCACAATTTCTACAGTGCATACGAAGGCTTTTCCCAAATGGGATTTGAAACAGTACCCTTTTCAAAACAATCAGAACTGAAAAACAGCAATAAAGAAGATATTATCGTAGGGTATGTAAACAATGTCTGCGACCGCCTGTACGATTTCGGGATCATAACTCCCGAGATAGACTACCGAAAGCTATATCAAAACAAGATGTTCGTGAATGACAGGAAGAGTGTGTTATGAAAGCTTATGAAGGATAATTGGATAGAGCAATACATTGAAATTATAGAATATTTTAAAATTCGATTGACGTCTATATCTATTTGTGCTATACTTACAATAACAATCAACAATTGTTTGTAACCGGAATGTATATTATTCCTAAAAGGGGGAGATCTAATGAACGCTTATTATGCTCGCTCTGAAAACAGCAGAGGCGAGAAAGAAGAACTATGGAAACATCTTATCAAAACCAGAGATCTTGCAGCGGATTTTGCAGCCGCTTTTGGAGAAGAAATTGCGGGAGAATGGCTCGGAATATTCCATGATGCAGGAAAGGCTTCTGAACTATTTCAAGAAGTGCTTGAACACCACGAACACAACGTGAATCATGCGGCAGCAGGGGCAAGTATTCTAGGAGGATATAAGATACTTTCTCGTGTGATTTTTGCTCATCATGACGGGCTGCAATGGTTTATAGATGACGATCTGAAAAACTCATACAGTGAAAAAGCTGCAAATGATTCCTTCAGAGGTAAACGCTTTTCCGTTTTAGGTAAAGAACAATTTGAAACTGCACTCGGATATATTTGTGAAAATGTCGGTATCCCAAAAGACAAGCCTGTGCTAAAAAAAGACATGGCTTCATTCTACAAAAACTTACCTGTTATGCTTCACTGCCGAATGCTGCTGTCCTGCCTTTGCGATGCTGATTATACAGCATCCGCTTCACACGAAGACGAGAATATTCTTGAACTCGCAAAGGATAATGTGATAGAGGCGGATCTTGTTATGGAACACCTAACAACATATCGAGAAAAAATAAAGAAAAACTCCAAAGCAGATGATAATTTGAACAAACTAAGAGACGAAGTTTATAACAGCTGCATTGAAGCTGCCGTAAATGAGCCAGGCATGTTCACACTGACAGCACCAACAGGCACCGGAAAAACATTGGCACTTCTGGCTTTTGCGGCAAAGCATTGTATGAAATACGGTAAACGCAGAATAATCATTGTTTTGCCATTTCTTTCTATTATTTCGCAAAATGCAAAAATATATCGCAAAATCTGCAAAGATGTGCTTGAAGCACACAGTATGGCATCATACGGAGATGACGACGAGTTCAAGCTTCTTGCTGAACGTTGGAATTCTCCTGTTGTAATAACTACCTCGGTCAAATTCTTTGAGACTTTCTTCAAATCAAAGCCTTCGGATATGCGCTTTTTACACAGCATTTCAAACAGCGTCATAGTATTTGACGAAGCACAAAGTATACCTACCGAACTAATGGGGACAACTATCGAAACAATGCGGGCTCTGTGTGAAACATACAACAGCACGGTATTGTTCTCTACTGCAACACTTCCGCCCTTTGATATCCGCAAGGATATTGTTTTTAACGCTAAAGAGATAATTCCGGCTCCTGAACAGCTTTTTGAAAAAACAAAGCGTGTTGAGGTCGATTGGGATATAAAAGAGAAAACTTCTCTTGAACAGATAGCCGATGAAATGACGGCACTACCCTGTGTATGCTGTGTACTGAACAGAAAAGACCATACACATAAGCTATATGAACTTTTACTGGATAGATGTCAGGAAGATGAGTGTTTTCATATATCAACGGATATGTGTAAAAATCATCGTGAAATGGTCGTTAGTATAATTACTCAAAGGCTGGAAAATAACCTTCCCTGCCGATTGGTATCGACTTCTTGTATAGAAGCAGGTGTTGATCTTGACTTTAAAGTAATGTATAGAGCACTTGCTTCTCTGGATTCAATAGTACAGTGTGCAGGCCGATGTAACCGCAACGGTAAAAATATGGGAAAAATGAAAGTATTCATACCTGATGAAGAAAAGTTATATCCGGTGAAATTCATTGAAAATGCAGCTGCCAAAGTTAAACTGCTCAGCTCCCGTCATCCGATAAATATTTGTGATCCCGAGCATATCAAAGAGTATTATGGAATGCTGCTCAATGACAACAATTATGATCATGATAGATCAACATTGACACAAGCAATAGATGAGCATGATTTTGAAGCCGTTGAAAAAGAATATCGCTTTATACCCAGCAATGGTGTAAATGTTATTGTACCTTATGTCGAAGATAAAGGTCTTTATCATGAACTTTCAGAAGAAGAACAGAAAAAGACATTATATTATGAACTTATAACAGAAGCAAGAGCAAAGGGCATATCCAAAAGCTGGATGCGAAAAGCCGCACCTATAACAGTTACAAGCTATCGTGAAGATAAGCTAAAAGATATTGCCGATCCCTGCCAAATGTATCTGAGTAATGGAAAGAAAAAAGATGTCCCCGGTTGGTATATCCTTCTCGGCAGCGAATTCTACGATAAAAATGAGGGGCTGATGTTTGATGATGACAGCAGTCTGGATTATCTGATCTAGGAGGGGTGATATGAACAAGATAATAATAGAAACATGGGGTGATTTTGCCTGTTTTTCCA
>CAMNMO010000255.1 GCA_946544695.1 uncultured Ruminococcus sp.
TGGGCAGCATGTTGTTAGCACTCTTTCCGGGTGTAACACCATTCTGAGGCTGATTGTTCATCGGCATATTGGGCTGCTGATAGGGATTATTCTGCGGCATGCCGTTAGGCTGCTGATAACCGCCGTTGCCCTGGGGGATAACAGCCTGTGGCTGTACATTCTGAGCAAACTGGTTCTGCTGAGACTGCTGCGCAAAATTATTCTGCGGTGCCTGCTGTGCGAACTGGTTCTGCCGGGGCTGCTGCGCAAAATTGTTATGCGGAGCCTGCTGTACGAACTGATTCTGCTGATTCTGCTGCGGCTGTGCATTCATCGGGCTCACAACAGAGGGCTGAGGTATAGGCTCGCTCTTGGGCTTGGTTATCTGCACAGGCTTCGGCTTGGGTGCAGCGGGCTGCTGTCCGGGCATGAATATGCTGTCCATAGTGGGCATATCGTTCTTATTCGGAACTTCTTCCGTAAGACCCAGCATCTCATCAGTGATAACAGGTATCTCTACCTCGTCCATTGTGGGATTTTTCAGCGCTTCCTGCTGTCTTGCAAGCTCCTCGGCTGCGGTGGTATCCTCGGGCACAGTTACAGGTGTTCCGCAGATATTGCAGACCTTTGTGTTTTCCAGAAGAGTATTGCCGCAAACAGGGCAGACCTTCTGAGTTATCTTTATGGGCAGTTTTGCTCCACAGGTATTGCAGAACTTCTGACCATCCTCATAAGGAAAATTACATTCAGGACAATTAGGCATATAGGCTTTCGCCGTCAGCGGCGGCGAAATTCCCTCCTTTCGCTCTACTTTTCTACTTTTTAGTAAATAACATATAAATTCTCACTCAGACCGACTGCACTGCATACATGATCGGGCAGGTCAGAAAAATTATATCGTTCAATATAATATATAAATACTAATTTTTTGTAACCATTTATATACAATAATATAATACCTCATTTTTATCTCTTTGTCAAGCAAAATTTTAACATTTTCTATAAAACTATAATTTTTATCCGAACATGCCCGTGATAAGTACCAATATCAGGCAAACAGCTGTTATCATGACCGCTGCGGCAGTCACCGAACCTATAAGCACCAGCCTTTTCATATTGCCCTTATTTATCTTGCCCTTCAGCTGCAAAATGTTGATAACTCCGCCGCACATCACAGCAAAGTCTGTCAGCGCTATGACCTCTGCGGTGCCGTCCTTGATCCTTTCGGCAAAAGCGGGTATCCTGTTCAGTGCAAGTATCAGGAACAATGCTAAAAATCCAACCGCAGCGATGATAATATCTGTCAGCAGTGAATTGGTTATCTTGTTCTTTTCCTCGTCGGTGTATTCAGCCACCTTCACCAGTGTATCTTTCAGTTGTGTATCCATAGTCTCACTTTTCCTTTCTCCATCTATCAGTTCACGTATATCTGTGTCATAGAGATCTGCAAGTTCTATCAGTATGCTGATATCGGGCATGTTGTTGCCGTTTTCCCATCGGCTGACAGTCCTGCCTGTTACGCCAATTTTTTCAGCTAACTGTTCCTGTGTCAGTTTTTTTTCCTTGCGCAGTTCTTTCAGAAATCTTCCAATTTTTGCCTGATCCATTTTTTGTCCTCCTTTCACTTTACATGATACACCCAAAGCACCCGAAAGTCCACGACATAAAGTGAGAAACTGCCGTTTTTGAGTACAGGACAAGGTGTGTCCTGTAAGTATTTCACATATCATAACAGTTATAGTAAACGACATATAGATTTTCACTTATCCCGACCGCACTGCCTGCGATATTTGGCTGTGTGGTCGGGATAAGTCAGAAAATTTATGTCGTTTAATATAAGTATGTGCATTATACCAAAATCCCAATTTGGTTGTGTATTGTTTCCCCCGCCTAAGGCGGGGGAAACAATACGAAAAAAAGCCATTCTGTATCATCAGCAATACACTTCAAAATTGGGAGATACCAAAAAACCACCGTCCCGAAACTGCGACGGTGGCTTTATCTGATCTCAGGTCTGTAAAAGATCTGTCATCAATCTTCAGCTGCGGTATCTTCCTCAAGTACCTCAGCTTTTTCTTCTTCCTGTGATTTGAGGATATCCTCCTCGCTTGCCTTTTCGACCTCAGCTATCTCGGCATCATCGTCATGTTCGGTACGTGTGAATGTAACGACCTTATTTTCGCCCGTCACCTTCATCAGTCTGACACCTCTCGAATATCTGCCCATTATGCTGATATCGCATGCCCTCAGTCTGATAACTATACCGTCAGATGAGATCATGATGATATCGTCATCATCATCAACTACCTTTATGCCGCAGACATTGCCATTCTTATAGTTCAGCACACCGCTGCCGCCTCTGTGACGTACAGGGTAATTATCAAGTGCAACTCGTCTGCCCAGACCGCTTTCGCTTACTGTCAGTACAGTTGCGCCCTCACGTATCCTTGCCATTGAAACAACATAATCGTCATCTTTCAATTTTATGGCTCTTACACCGTGTGCTGTTCTTGACATTACTCTTACGTCATTCTCATTTATGCGTATAGCCATGCCGTTATGTGTGGCAATGATAAGTTCATTGTCACCGCCTGTCAGTCTTACGCCTGCTATCTCATCACCTTCGTCAAGACCTATCGCTATCAGACCATGCTTGCGCACGTTCTTGTAAGCCGAAAGGGGAGTCCTCTTTATCTTGCCACGCTTTGTGACCATGACAATATACTTGTCCTCGTCAAAGTTCTCCACCTTTATCATTGCAGCCACAAGGTTGTCATCGCTGAGTTCAAGCAGGTTCTTGATGTTGATGCCACGTGAAGCCTTTGAACCCTCGGGCAGTTCGTAGCACTTCATCTTATAAGCCTGACCCTTTGTTGTGATGAACAGTATATTGTCATGTGATGAGCAAACGTTCATTTCGGTGATGCAGTCATCTTCACGCTGCTTCATGCCTGTAACGCCCTTGCCGCCACGGTTCTGCGCCTTGTATACGCTTATGGGCATACGCTTGATGTATCCCACATTTGTATAGGTAACAACACTTTCTTCAACAGGGATAAGGTCCTCTATATCCACCTCACCGCTGACATTCTCTATCTGAGTTCTTCTGTCATCACCGAACTTATCCTGTATAGCTTCGACTTCTTCAATGATGATATCCAGCACTCTCTGATGATTTGCAAGTATATCCTCATAATCAGCGACCTTAGCGGTTATCTCAGCCAACTCGTCCATTATCTTCTGGCGTTCCATACCTGTCAGACGTCCGAGAGTCATCTGTGCGATATGTTCAGCCTGAATATCGGTAAGCCCGAACCTTGTACACAGTTTCTGCTTAGCCTCGGGAACATTCTTTGAAGTCTTCATTATCTCGATGACTTCATCAATGTTATCCAGCGCAATTACCAGACCCTGTAAAATATGCTCACGCTCTTTTGCTTTTTTCAGGTCGAACTCTGTCCTTCTGCGGATAACGCTTACCTGGAAATCTATATATTCCTGTAGTATCTGCTTGAGGGTAAGCACCTTAGGCACACCGTTGACCAGCGCCAGCAGTATAACGCCCACGCTGTCCTGAAGCTGTGTGTAGGTGAACAGCTTGTTCAGCACCACCTGCGGATTAGCGTCCTTTTTCAGTTCGATGACTATGCGCATACCGTCTCTGCCTGTTTCATCACGCAGGTCATGTATACCTTCAATACGCTTATCCTTTACAAGTCCTGCAATGGATTCAACAAGTCTTGACTTGTTGACCATGTAGGGTATCTCGGTGACGATTATGCAGTTTCTGCCCTTTATCTCCTCGATAGAGGTCTTTGAGCGCAGTATGATCTTACCTCTACCTGTGCCGTAAGCAGCCCTTATGCCGCTTCTGCCCATGATGATACCGCCGGTAGGGAAGTCGGGTCCCTTGATGGCACCCATCAGGTCATCGAGAGTACAGTCAGGGTCTTTCATGACTATCTTCATGCCTTCGATTACTTCGTGGAGGTTATGCGGCGGGATATTTGTAGCCATACCTACTGCGATACCCACAGCGCCGTTACAGAGTATGTTCGGGAAACGTGAGGGCAGCACAACAGGTTCCTGCAATCTGTCATCATAGTTAGGCTGGAAATCCACCGTATCCTTTTTGATATCGGTCAGCATATTCAGCGACATCTTAGCCATCTTTGCTTCTGTATAACGGTAAGCAGCAGGCGGGTCGCCGTCAACGGAACCGAAGTTTCCGTGACCGTCAACCAGCGGATATCTCAGCGAGAAATTCTGTGCCAGTCTTACCAGTGCATCGTAAACGGAAGCATCACCGTGAGGGTGATATCTACCCAGCACCGAACCTACGGTATCGGCGCACTTACGGTATGGCTGATCGGGTGTAAGACCGTTCTCATGCATCGTATATAAAATTCTTCTGTGAACAGGTTTAAGTCCATCTCTTACATCAGGCAATGCTCTCGAAACGATAACAGCCATCGAATACTGCAAGAAGGACTCTTTCATTATGTGTTCGACGTCCTGATCGATAAGATTATATTCGTCCACTT
>CAMNMO010000256.1 GCA_946544695.1 uncultured Ruminococcus sp.
TTTTTGCAGGGTCTGCCGTTCTCGAATACCACCATGCCTGCCACCATGTTTGTTGAAGCCAGGTTCGATATATCGTAGCATTCGATGAATCGGGGCGGCGTTTCCATGCCAAGCGCCCTTGCCAGTTCCTCCAGACCTGCCACCTCTCTGCCTGTTCTGCCGACCCTTACGGAAATGAACTCGTTGGCGTTGTTTTTTGCCAGAGCGGTAAGTTTCAGCAAGTGTCCTCTTTTTGGTACATTAACATAGATGGCGTGGTCATACCGTTCTCGCAGATATTGTTGGAGCATCTCGATGTCGCTCGGTTCTTCCTCCAGCAGAATGGTCTTGGGCGCATGGTCTTTCATGGCGTAGTAGCTGAGCACGAATTCCTCCATCATCTGCGCAGGTTCGGCACGGTCGCCCAGAAAATAATCAGCCTTGTCGGTCAGTCTGCCGCCACGGTACATTATGACGCTTGCGCAGGCTATATCGACGTTCTGCGAAATGGCGATGATGTCGCAGTCCGGTATGGTCGCATCTATTATCTTCTGGCTTTCTGCCGCCTTCTGTATGGCAGCTATCCTGTCTCTCAGGCGTGCAGCCAGCTCGAATTCCAGGTTCTCGGCGGCACGTTCCATCTCCTCGGTCAGACGTTCCACCGACTGCGATGAACCGTTTTTGATGTAGTCCACCGCCTGTGTGACGATGGCACGGTAGTCCTCCTCGGAAAAATTACCTGTGCAGACCCCCATGCACTGCTTGATATGGTAGTTGAGACATGGGCGCTGCTTGCGGATATCCCTCGGGAAAACACGGGTGCAGGTGGGCAGCCTGAACACCTTGTTGGCTTCCTCCACTGCCTGCTTTACTGCAAATGAAGATGTATACGGACCGATGTATTCTGCACTGTCGTCAGACTTTTGCAGCACCGCCTGTATCCTGGGATACGGTTCATCTGTCACACGGATATAGCTGTAACCCTTGTCATCTTTCAGCAGGATATTGTACTTTGGCGTGTGCAGCTTTATCAGCGAACATTCCAGCACCAGCGCTTCAAACTCGCTGTCTGTCACGATGAACTCATAGTCGTTGACGTTCGATACCATTTTCCATACCTTAGGCAGATGATCCTGTCCCTTTCGGAAATAGGAAGTGACACGGT
Organism: uncultured Ruminococcus sp.; assembly: GCA_946544695.1. Classification (GTDB taxonomy): domain Bacteria; phylum Bacillota; class Clostridia; order Oscillospirales; family Ruminococcaceae; genus Hominimerdicola. Next base: position 1,145 of record CAMNMO010000256.1, read on the forward strand.
TGTGCAGGTTCTTTGCCTTGCCTATGTAGATTATCTTGCCGCTCTTGTCCTTCATTATATACACCCCGGGCGAGGTGGTCAGTTTTGCGGTCTTGTCCCGCAGGAAGGGTAGTCTCGGGTTGTGTTCATCAGTGATATACATCTGTTTCTCCTTACAAATTATCCCCCATCGTATGACGGGGGATAGGATAATTGACCTTTTATGTGAAACATCTTCGGTACTTGTGCTGTCGTCGTTATTTGATGGCTGCACTGAGTGCTTCGTACTCGGGCTTGATGGCGTTGTAATAAACGCAGCCGCTCTTTTTGCCGAACTGCTTTATCATTCTCAGGTAGAACTGCTGTCTTGTCTCGACCTCTCTGAAAAGCTGACGGATGAGTTCTGTTTCCTCGGCACTGCACTTGCCGTCAAGCAACTGCGCAAGTCTGTCGCCGTCTGCGGCAACGGGAACTTCTGCGGGCTTGTCGGTGTTCTTCTTGGTGCGGGGCTTTCTTGCAGGCTTTTCCCCATCGGATCTCTCAGCCTTTGCGTTCTTTTTGGGTCTGCCGATCTTCTTCTTTGCAGCGGGCTTTTCCTCTGCCTTCTCGGTATTTTTATCAGCCTTCTCTGCCTTTTCGGATCTTTCGGCGCTGGCCTCGATCGAAGCAGGTACTGTTTCCTCGGGCTTTGCAGTCTCGGCAGGCTTTTCTGCGGGCTTATCGGCAGCCTTCTCATCAGCCTGCGCAGGCTTTTCATTCTCGACAGCTGCAACTATCACAGTGTCGGGGTCAACATACTCGGGGTGTTCTGCTGCGTACATCTCTTTCAGCCTGAGATATCTGGGCCTCAGCAGCTTGTACAACTCGGTGGCGTCCTGCTTGTAATCCTTTGCCAGTGCATTGTGGAACTCCTCCTTCGTGTCGGAGTTTATCAGCAGCTGTGAGATATGGTTTACCTCAGTGGGCTTGCAGTCGCTCTTTTTCAGCGCTTCTTTCAGCGACTGGAAAAATCCCTTGCCGTTCTTCTTGACATTCTTGTCGGCGGGCTTTTTGCCTGCGGGCTTGTCCTCTTTTGCAGGTTCGGCGATGATCTGTGCGGGTTTGTTCTCTTCGGTCTTGGCTGCGGTCTCTGCTGTCTCGGTCTTAGCAGTCGCAGTCTCTTCAGATCTTGCGGGCGCTGCTTCCTCAGCCTTTACCTCTGGTTCGTACTTCTTCACTTCCTGCGCAGGTGCGGGTTCGGCAACGGGCCTGATAATGGTGTATGGACTGAAAGATGCTTCAAGTGCATCAAGTTCGGCTTCGCTGATGGTATATTCGGTATCATCCTGAACGGCTGCTGCCTTTCTGACATTCCTGACAGGCTTGTTCTTTTTCGCAGCGGGCTTGGGTGCACGCTTTTCGGTGAACTGTTCGTTGGCGGCAGGTGTTTCAGCCTTAGCGGTAACTTCGGGCTTAGCCGCTGTTTCCTGCGGGGCAGGCTTTTCTTTTTCGGCTGCGGGAACGGTCAGCGGCACTTCATTGACTGCGGGTGCATTTTCGGTGGCTGTCTCCTCAATAATAGCAGTATCGGGTTCTTCATCTTCGATCACTGCCTGCTTTTTGCCGCCTGCATAGTTTATAGCCTGTGCGATGGTCTTTGTGCGGTATACCACACAGTCTGGCGAAGCAATATACTTGCCGTGCCAGAAATCATGCAGGAAATCAAAACTCTTGTCATTGCTGATGACAAAAATGTGGCTGTAATAATTCTTGCATACCAGATAGCCCAGCAGTGTTGAAAGCTGGAAATCCAGCGCATTTTTGCCGCCTACGTGCACCTTGAAATACTCGACCTCCGCTTTGGAGATAAGCACTTTCTGGTGCATCTCGAAGTTTATGGTGTCTGCATTTTCGCTGTAAAAAATGATGACACGGTCGTACTCGGTCAAACTGTCGATGCCTGTAAGACCTTTTGATTTGACGTTTTCAAAGTCGATCAGATAAATCTTCATATTTTTTTCCTTTCGGTATGTAACGGCAGCGCAGCCTGTGTCCCGAAGAATGCCGCATACACAAAGTGTCTGCGCCGGGTAGACATGGATATCAGCCGGCACCGTCAGCTTCGTGCTGCCGCAGAAAGCGGGTAAGTATGCGTTTACCGTATTGATTAATCGGCGCACATAACACGCCGTCCCTGTTATTATACCATATAAATGCGGATTTATCAAGTGTATTTCCAAAAAATAATATGCATTCCGTACTTTTATCTGATATTTTGCATAGTGTGAGAGGACGCTGCCGATATTCCGAAAAAATGCAGCGGCGATTTTGCAGGATTTCACATTCTGAAATTCATTTTGCATAAACTCCTGCAAAACAGGCGTTTTGTAACTCTCGGTCACTGTGCGTTTGCAGGACCGCATTTTGTATTATGCAGAACTTTTCCGACTATTTGCATAAATATGACGACGGATATTAGTCTAATTATTCCGAATAGCATAAATTTTCTTTATTTTTTGAAATTTTCTGTTTTGGTACTTGCAAAATTGAAAATAGTATGCTATAATATAAAAGCAGTGTGAGTCTGTGACGGACAAATGTATGCCGTGTGCGGGCTTTACAGCGGATATTTTATTTAAGATGGGAGTTTTTACAATGGCATTGAAGAATGAGTACCTCCAGAAGGTATACGAGCAGGTCGAGAAGAGAAACCCCGGCGAGAAGGAATTCCACCAGGCAGTTTATGAGGTTCTTGAGAGCCTTGTTCCCGTAGCTGACAAGAGACAGGATCTGATCGACGCAGGCGTATTCGACAGAATAGTTGAGCCTGAGAGACAGGTAATGTTCAGAGTACCCTGGGTAGATGACAACGGCAAGGTACAGGTAAACAGAGGTTTCAGAGTACAGTTCAACTCTGCTATCGGTCCTTACAAGGGCGGTCTGAGATTCCACCCCACCGTATGCGCATCTGTTATCAAGTTCCTGGGCTTTGAGCAGATCTTCAAGAACAGCCTGACCAGCCTTCCTATGGGCGGCGGCAAGGGCGGTTCTGACTTTGATCCTCAGGGCAAGTCCGATGCAGAAGTAATGAGATTCTGCCAGAGCTTCATGACCGAGCTGTGCAAGCACATCGGTGCTGATACCGACGTTCCTGCAGGTGATATCGGCGTAGGCGGCAGAGAGATCGGCTATCTGTTCGGTCAGTACAAGAGACTGAGAAACGAGTTCGTAGGCGTTCTGACAGGTAAGGGCATGCAGTACGGCGGAAGCCTTATCAGACCTGAGGCAACAGGCTACGGCGCTGTTTACTACACTGTTGAGCTGCTCAAGCACTTCGGTGACAGCATCGAGGGCAAGACCTTTGCAGTATCCGGCTTCGGTAACGTTGCTTGGGGTACT
>CAMNMO010000257.1 GCA_946544695.1 uncultured Ruminococcus sp.
TCACAATACTTATATCTTGTTACACCGTTGTATAAAATGGTGTGTTAAAGGGATATACATATAATATATAGTAAACGACATATAATTTTCACTTTGAACGACCGCACAGCAGGGGAGGGGAATGTGTGGATCTAAAAGCATGTTCATGAGCTAAAATGTTAACATAAAGTAAACTTTAGATTTTTTTGAAAGACCCTATTGACAAACGGGATCTCTTGTGATATAATAGACAAGTACTCAGGAGAGAGTACAAAACAAAAACAAATATCGCGGGGTAGAGCAGCTTGGTAGCTCGTCGGGCTCATAACCCGGAGGTCACAGGTTCAAATCCTGTTCCCGCAATCCATTGACCGTCTATTTTATAGACGGTCTTTTTTTATACATCAAGAGAAATATTATGAGATGTCTTAATGATTTCTTAATCAGACCTGTGTTAGAATATGTACAACAAAGAACAAGGAGGAGCATTCCATGAAAGAAACTATCCTTTCGGCAAAGGGACTTTGCAAAAGCTTTGCGCACAACGGCGGACAGGTGCATATACTTACCGGTGTTGATATCGATATCTACAAGGGTGATTTCACGGTCATCATGGGTGCATCGGGCTCGGGCAAATCCACCATGCTATATGCGCTCAGCGGCATGGACAGGGCGACAGGCGGTCAGGTTATATACAATGGCAGCGACATAGTAAAGATGAACGAGAAACAGCTTGCATCACTGCGCCATGCCGATTTCGGCTTCATATTCCAGCAGATGCACCTGGTGAGCAATCTTTCGCTGTTTGAGAACATAACAGTGCCCGGTTATCTCAACAAGAACAGGACAGCCGATGAGACCGACAAGCGTGCTGAAGAACTTATGGAAAAAATGGGCATATCACATATAAAGACACAGATGCCCAGACAGTGTTCGGGCGGTGAACAGCAGCGCTGTGCCATCGCAAGGGCAGTTATAAATTCACCCGAACTGCTGTTTGCGGACGAACCTACGGGTGCGCTGAACAAGAAGAACACCAACGAGGTGCTCGACCTGCTGACTGACCTTAACAGCAAGGGTCAGAGCATATTGATGGTAACACACGACCCGAGAGCTGCTTGCAGGGCAACAAGGCTCATATATATAGAGGACGGCAGCGTGGTGGGCGACATAGAGCTTCCACCTTATGATGTACAGGACGAGAGGTCCCGTGAAAAGCAGGTCAGCGCATGGCTCAGCTCGATGGAATGGTGAGGTGGCAGCATGAGAAGTATCTTAAAGCTCATGTGGGCTAATATCAGCGGCGGCAAAGGCAGCTTCAAGGGAATGATACTGCTGATGATGCTGATAACCTTTTCATTTTCGGGGACGGTCAGCAATGATGACCGCCTGAAAGAAGCACTGGACGAGAAGTTCTCCGAAGCGGCGGTGTCAGACCTGATAGTCAATATCTCAGATGACAACCTGACTGACGATATCCTTGAAAGTGTCAGAGAACACCCCGATGTGGAGGACGTTGAGGTGAGACCTGCACTGTTCTTTGCGGGTGCCATGAAGCTTGACGGCGCCGACAACAACATGACCATCTCGGTGAGGGCAGATGACGGTAATACAAGGGTATTCACCGATGACGGCAATGCCTTTGTGAAGGATTTCACACTTTCTGACGGTGAGATACTGCTGCCTTACAAGATGAGACTTGCCGAGGGTTTCAAGGTGGGCAGCGAGATAGCACTGCGCACACGCACAGGCTTTGATGAGAAGTACACCATAAAGGGTTTCTATGAAGATATCCTGACAGGTGCAAGCACTATGGGCTGGGATTACTGCGTGGTGACACAGCATGACTTCGACAGGGTGCGCAGCGAAAAGGCTGACCATATCGGTGATGAAAGCAGCTGTGTCCTTGTGATAGACTGGCTGCATATAGATGCAAGGGACGGTGTGAACTGTGTTGAACTGAGGAAGGCGCTGGCTGATGATACCACGCTGATAAGCTCGGCAAACAACGCCATGACCCGTGACTATCTGTATGACAACATCGAGCTGTATTCCCGTGTGGGTACACGCACAGTGGGGATATTCGTGGTGCTGCTGCTGGCAGTCACCCTGATAACAATGTACAACAGCCTTTCAGCCACCATAGAACTTGACAGCACCGAACTGGGAATACTCAAGGCGGAAGGCTTCACGACAGGGCAGATAAGCCTTGTGTATATATTGCAATACCTTATAGCACTGGTGATAGGAGGCGTTGCAGGCATACTGGTATCAATACCCGCCTGCCATTTCTTGATAGGCGCATGGAAGAATATCACAGGCATAATGTCCGAGACGACAGTTTCCTTTGCAAAGTGCGGGGGAATGTGTGTGGCGATGATACTTGTGTGCGCACTGTTTGTCTGCATAGCCACCGCAAGGATCAGGAAGATATCGCCTGTGCGTGCCTTATCGGGCAGCAGGGAAGATGTATATTTTGACAGCAGGCTGAAAACAAGGATAAGGAAGAAGCCGCTGAACTTCTTTCTGGCGGTAAGGCAGCTGGATTCACAGCGCAGCAGCTATATAGGCACTGTACTGATAGTGATGATGCTGGTGTTCTTCATAGTAAGCATACTGATACTTTCAAACGGACTTGACATGGATAAGATGTATTACAACATGACAGGTGAGGTCGCAATGACAGACATCGGCGGGCTTAAGATAAGCGACATGGAGAATATCGAGAAAGATGCACAAAGCATAGACGATGCAGCCTTGACCGAATACTCGGTGCGCCACTATATGCTGATAGACGGCGAATCTGTCAGGGTATATGCATACCACACAAGTGAAGCCGTGAACAAGCCCGAGGAAGGCAGGGCGGCAAAATACGACAATGAGATAATGCTGACAAGATATGCCGCCGAACAGCTTGGCAAGCAGATAGGCGACAATGTGAAGGTAAAATACATGGATACCGAACGGGAATATGTCATCACGGGCTATTATCAGACTATGTTCGATTTCGGCTATGCAGCTGAGGTCACGATGGACGGCATGCTGTCCATGGGCTATGATGAGATATGCGAAAGTTATGTTAAACTGGGGGACAAGGCAGCTGTCGGTGAGATGACGGATATGCTTAATGACAATTACAGCGGACTTCTGGAAGCTTCTGAGTTTGAGAGCGATGCTTTCACTGAATCTTACAAAAAGGTCGTTGATACCCTGATGTATTCGCTGACTATTGCGATGTACGTGGTGCTGATGATATTTGCGGCAGTCGTAGTCAACATGGTCTGCAAGAGGGCATTTATACGTGAACGCACTGATATAGGCATATACAAGGCTGTGGGCTTTACCGCTGACGGACTGCGCAGGCAGTTTGCGGTCAGGTTCACAGTGGTGGCAGCAGTGGGTGCGGCGCTTGGCTGCATCGCAGGCATGTGCCTTTCACGCAAAATGATAATCTTTATACTGCGTGTGGTCGGTCTGACTGATTTTACCACCGACTACGCACCGATGACCTTCATAGGCCCTGCTTTGGCGGTGGGAGTATGCTTCTATGTGGCGGCATACATCTCTGCGGGCAAGGTGAAGAAGGTCGAGGTAAGAGAACTTATAACCGAGTGATGCACAAGAGGTGATATCATGGCAGATAAAAAAGCGCTTGTTGTTATAGACATGCAGAATGACTATCTATGGGAAAAGAGAAAGCCGATGTTCTGTTATGACAGCGAAAAGCTGACATCGGCAGTAAACGGTGCGGTGCACGAATATAAAGCCAAAGGGTATGATGTGATCTACATCGCCCAGATGTTCCCGAATATAATAACAAACAGATGGATAATAGGCTTTTCCATCAAAGGCACTGAGGGCGCAAAGCTTTACAGCGGCATGGATATAGTATCCGACCTGTATTTTGAGAAGAACCTGCCCGACACATATACATCAAGGGCATTCAGGGAACACATGCAGAAGCAGGGCTACAAAGAAGTGGTGCTGTGCGGTCTGGACGAATGCGGCTGCGTTGGTGCGACTGCAAAGGGCGCCGTCAGAACAGGCGTCAGTGTTTATATGCTGAAGGACTGCATAGGCAGACGTTTTGGCGATGCAAAGGTTCAGAAGCTGAGAGGGGAACTTGCAAAACTGGGTGTTAAATATATATAGTGCGGCATGTCCCAAAAAACTGTGCTGCTTGTAAGTCTGAAAACAGACTGTTTCGCAGAAATATCATAGATAATAAACAATATGATCATCCCGCTGACACACCATGATAAATTAGGCTGTACTCTGCTTAAAGCCTGTTTTTCTTTGCACGCAGCATTGCGATAAGACCTGCTGTGCCGATCACAAGAAAAACCTGTCCGAGTATCACAGGGACAAGCCAGCTAAGCTCTGCCGAACGGGATACATAGACCATTCAGACAACAGATGCGACAAACCACAGCAGGAAAATAACAGATAGGATAAGGCTTAATACGAATTTCATGACACACCGCCATTCTCAATATGCTCTTTTATCAGCAGCAGTGTCCT
>CAMNMO010000258.1 GCA_946544695.1 uncultured Ruminococcus sp.
ATATAATTGTGATATAGGGAGTACATTTAGTTAGGAGGATTTTATATGATTACTTTCTTTTCTGTAAAGAATTTTCGCCAGTTTAAGGAGGAATTAGTATTTGATTTTTCCAGTATCAGAGATTATTAGTTTAATACAGAATGCGTAAAGGATCATCTAAATGAAAAATCCGATCGTCACTTCAATACGAAAATATTAAAGAAGCCTCGACAGTTTGGGGCAAAGTTGGATATTCTGTTTGTGGCTATCGTTTTTGCCCTGAATGTGATTATTGCCCGTTGCCCTGAAAGAGAATAGGAAGGATGGTCGAGGGATAAAAAGCAGCAGGTTGTCAAACTTCGATCACTCACCCGAACCGCACTAAATTTTCATTTAGTGCGGTTTTATATACACATGTTTATCCGGCTGAAAATGCCCTATCCTTCCATTGCAGGATATCAAATACCGCCACAGCTTATAATTCGTTTAATTTACCTTCTGCGAAGATAAAAAATATACAATGTACGATTGTTTACTGCCATGATCATTACTCGGTATAAATATTCAATGCACACACTATCACAATATTCTTTATGAACCGCTGTCCGTAAGATGCATTAACTTGTCGGGTACATAATGGACTCAAAATAACTTACAAACTCCGCTTTTAAGATTAATGATAAATACGATAGTTTCAAACTGCGCAACGATATAAATGTGAAGCTTTTTGCATAAGTTTACATTTATAAAAAATAAGGACCCGCAGGAAATTTGATCCTCAGGGTCCTTATTAAAAACTTTGGAGAAATCTGCATAAATGATCATGTTAAAGGATATTTGCAACTCCCCTGTTATTTTGTTTCTTGAATTAACTAATAAAGCGCTTTTATCAGAGTCTGTATGCGTTTTTATCGATCAGCTTTTTTGCTTTTTCCAATATATCATCGCCGTCAGATACATCAGCCCCTCGCCAAGACTTTCGCAGGAACCCCATGCACCTGCAATAACTGTTCCGCTGAACAAGAACTTCCAAAACACACCTAAGGCGACTGCACCGATGGGTCCCAGTAAAAAATACCATCGTGATATTTTTGCCCTGCCGCTGAGTATCATGTATGTCAGTACAATAAATTGTACATATAGAAAAGCTATCAGCAGTATATCCAGCGGTGTGACCCACTTTGATATCATTCCGCAGGCGCTTTCCGCAAGCTGAATGCTTCCGCCGCTTTCAAGTATACCCTTATAAGCAAGCGGCAAAAGCGAACCCAGATCAAAATGTGCCAGCGCAGTGCCTGCAGCGCCAACTCCGCCAAACAAGGCAAATAACTGCATCTTTTTATCGCAGACTGCTTTTGTCATCGCATACAAACTCTGAAAACCGAAAAGCATGAAGCCCATACCTATAACGCCCATAAGCGCTGACCCTGTGAACCTGCTGACAGGCATTTCAGCAAAAATAGGGTCAATGTTGAGGTCGGCGTCACGTTCGGGGTATACATACAACATACAGTCCCCGATCATGAAAAATATACCACCGATCAGCCCCAGTAAACCAAATAGTTCAAATTTCTTATTCTCAGTCATTTTGATCTCCATTTCATCACGCACAACTACCTCACAGATATTTACCCGAAAGTGAAAGAGCCGCTATATTAGTCTTGCCTAACCGCATTATATCACATTTTATAGAACATGTCAATGCTATTATGAATAAAAATACTGATCTGTGGTAAAAATGAAGGACTTTGCACCCCGATTAACTTCCCTGCCGTTTTGCACTTTTTGGCACTATATGCAAAAATACCTCCCATCTTTTTCATGGGAGGTATTTTAGAAACATCAGGTCAATGATCTTATAAGCCCCTCAAATCCCGCATCAGCATAAACACCGATCTTCTTTGCAAGCTGAACGGATTCTTCCTCGGTGTGGTCACCGTAAAGTATCTCAAGATAACCATAGAACCGCATTGCTGTGACAATATGCACCAGTTTCGGGTCGGGGTCTTTTATGTATTTTCCGAAGAACCTTGCAAACACACTCTCAAGCGTTTGCAGATACTTCGCCTTGAAATCCTCATACTTCGTGCCTTCGGACTTTTCGAGTATTATAATGACCTCTGTGCGGTATCTGAGAAGAAAACGTATCATTTCCTCCTCGCTGCTTTCAAATGCAGAAGCATCGGTGAATTCAGCATTCACCAGCCGTACAAACATCTTCCTGAACAGCGCCAGCGGTTCGGAAATAACAGCCTCGAACAGATCTTCCTTATTCTTGAAAAAGAAATACAGCGCCCCTGTGGTAACGTCTGCGTTTTTGCATATCCTGCGCAGCGAGGCGTTTTTAAAGCCGTACTCCAGAAAATCTGCTTTTGCACTTTCGATCAGTTTCTGCTTTGTCTGCACTTCTTGATCCATTAAGTATCACTCCCTGTCTTTCAGGACTTCGTTTGCCTGTATACCCGCAAGTCTGCGCTGCATCATGATATACGCTGTCAGATAGGCAGCAGCGATTATCCCAGCCATCACAGCATAGCTTGACGGCATGATGTAGTTTGCCATTCCGGATTTCATCGAACCGTTCATCACGGGTACAAGGTAATCCATAAGCTTTGTGCCTACGGGGAATGTGAACAGCACTGCAAGCAGCATGGTCACTGCCGTTCCGTTGAGATATACCTTGTTAAGTTCACCCGTGCGGTAACCGATGAGTTTCAGCAGCGATATCTGATATACCGAACGTTCAAGCATATTTTTCACAAGTATGCAGGTCACAAGCACGAATATCACAACTGACATAACAAGGAACATTCCGATCGTGCCCTTAGTGTCCTCAACCCAGCTTTCGGCGGTATCGACTATTGATTTTTTAGTTGTGCGTGAGATAAGCATACCACGGTCGATATCCAGTTCTTTATCAGAAAGAAGAGTGTTGTAATAACCATCGGGAACATCGAAGTATTCCCTCATGCTGTCGATATCCATAAAGAAGAAAATACCGTTTTTATAACTTACATTGCCCGCAACGGTGAACACATAGTCTTTCTTGTTCAGGCTGTCGGTGAATATCAGCTTGTCACCCTCGCTGCAGCCGTATTTAATTATAGCAGAATCCGAAGCATAAATCAAGTTCTTTTTGTCTGTCAGTTCACCTGCGAACTCAAAAAATCTGCTGTCTTTCTCAACGCCCTGTATCACAACGGGAAGTTCGCTGCCTCCCATATCGCAATACATTGAAAGTGATACGGTAAATGACTTTTCAGCCCCCTTCGGGACTTCATCTATCGGGTTAGACAGAACGTACATATACTCAAAGTTAGTGTCATCTGCAACTGAATCGGCATAGTGTGTCATGCTACCGTAAAATGCCATGCCAAGCATCATTATCAGTATCGCAAGCACCATGCCGAAGAAAAGCACGGCATGACTTTTAAGCTCTTTTCTCACCTGACTGCTTCTGAATGCACTGATGAAGCCCCTTTCCTTTTCAGGTACTTTTTCCTCTGCCTTATATGCCCCCTCACGTCGGTTCTGCAATATCTCAAGTGCTGTGTGCCCCAGCTTTTTGTTCACCATAAAATAGTTTATACCGACAGTTGCGACAATGGGCATTACTATGCCGTATATCAGCAAAACAACAGGATATGTGTGTATCATATCGGGGTGAGAATAGTTAGCTGCAATAAGGCTGTCTGTCATCGCAAAACCAAGCAGCGTACCTGCCGCCGCACCTATGCAGACCACAATGCTTGGCACAAGAAGATAAAGCCGCATCAGTTCTGTTTTACGGTAGCCCATAGCGTAAAGCGTACCAATGGTCTTGGAATCTTTGTCTATGATATTTGCAGAAAACACCGACATGATGTATGCGATAAGTACCGCTATAAGCAGACCAAGTATCAGCGACAGAGAAAAATACATCTCATGTGCATCAACAAAATCCACAACCCGGGTGTTGTCCTCAGCAATATTGAATCGGTAAAGATTCGGATATTCATAGGTCAGCAGTTCGTCTGTCATCTCAGATACGCTGTCATGCATGTCATCAATACCGTCTGCCAGGTCTTTTGCACCCTCGGAAAGTACACCTAGTTCAGCAGACTTGCCGCCCATCGCTGTATTTATCGCCGCTGCGCCCTCCGAAAGACCGTCAGCGCCTTCATGCAGCTTGTCGAAGCCGTCTGACAGCTTCTCTTTTGTATCGTTTATCTCATCAATTTTTCCAAGCACATACTTGTCTGTAATATCCTTTTCGTCAACAGGCAGTTCTTTCAGAAAACTGTACAATTTATCGGATACTTCTTTCTTATCGCCCTTATCGACAGTGTAAGTATAGTTGAATACTTCGTCATCAGCATGTTCTGCAAGCAGCTTATCATAGGTGCTGTCATTTACAAAGATAAGCGCAAATTTTTCGTCAGTTCCCACATTTGAGATCTCTGCGACCCTGTGGGCATAGTCGGGTACCACCACCTCACTGACAACG
>CAMNMO010000259.1 GCA_946544695.1 uncultured Ruminococcus sp.
GCTTTTCAATGAGTTTCTCTGGGCAGCAGGCGTGTCCATAATTGCCCAGTGCTTTTCAGTCAGGGGACTTGATGTGGTAGCTGCACGAAATATCTCGGGTACCATAACAAACCTTTTCGGCGCTGTATACATTCAGCTTGGTGCATGTATCTCAATAATCGTCGGTGCCGAACTTGGTGCGAACCGTCTTGAAGAAGCCCGTGCCACAGATGATAAGATGCGCTTTTTCAGTGTGGCTGCAACGTCGCTGCTTATGATAATAATTATCCCGCTGGCAAAGCTTTTCCCGCTGCTTTATAATACCGAGGAAAGCATAAGGTCGCTGGCGGCATACATGATAATCATTCAGGCGATAGCCATGCCTATGTGGTCCTATACAAACGCCTGCTACTTCACATTGCGCAGCGGCGGCAGAACAGGGCTTACCTTCATGTTTGACTTCCTGTTTACATGGCTGCTTGTTATACCCATGTCGTTTGCGCTGTCATATTTCAGCAAAATGGATATCCACCCCATGTATGCCCTCATAACCTTTTCTGAGATGATAAAGGTGGTCATAGGCTACTTCATGGTAAGATCGGGCATCTGGATAAACAACATCGTCAATGATAAATAGCATAAGCTGTTTTCTCCATAAGAGATATAACATGCCCCCGAGCGCTAAAAACGTTCGGGGGCATATTGTTTTATTCGTTTTCTATGATCTTCCTGTCATCGGGAAATTTTTTTGACCATTGCTCCAGCCATAATTTCTCGCCGTAGTCATCTTCTGTGCGTGCGGCTATCTCCTTCAAAGCGTTGATTCTGTGTTCGTCCTGAAATGTCATTACTTCCAGCATGTGGTGTGCACACCAGCCTCTTACATTTGCATTTTTGTGGAAGATCAGCTTTGCAAACTCGGGCTTGATCTCGGGTTTATCTGATTCTATCGTCATGGCGATATGCCGCATCTTGTCAGCCAGTTTATTGTTCAGCCTGACAGTTTTTGGCGTCAGCCCTGCATTATTCAGGCTTTCATGTTCTATCGCAGCAGCGATGTATTCTTCTATCATATCCATTTACAGCCCCCATTGCGGTCCTTTTCAGCTGCCATACTGTTTTCGGTAAGCAGAAAAGCCGCAGTATTTATAATAAGGTCATAAATACTGCGGCAAAACTTGGCTTATCGTGTTATCATGTTACTGCGCTGCGTCAGAACTTTATGTCCTTGAAAGCGTTTATAACGTCATTCTCGATTATCTCGATCTTTCCGTTATCGCACAGCGATGCCACCAGCGGGTCGATGGGCAGCTTTGCCAGAACATCAAGATCATACTCCTTTGCTATCTCGTCAACATGGCTGTCACCGAAGATCTTTATCTCCTTGCCGCAGTCAGGACATTTCAGATAGCTCATGTTCTCGATAAGACCCAGAATTGGTATATTCATCATCTTTGCCATTCTTACGGACTTTTCTACCACCAGTGATACCAGTGACTGCGGTGAGCTTACTATAACTATGCCGTCAACAGGCAGTGACTGGAAAACAGTCAGCGGAACATCGCCCGTTCCGGGAGGCATGTCAACGAACATGTAGTCAACATCGCCCCATGCTACCTCAGTCCAGAACTGTGTCACCGCACCTGCGATAACAGGACCTCTCCAGATAACAGGGTCATTAACGTTCTCCATCAGCAGGTTTATCGACATCACCTTTGTGCCGAATTCGCTCTCACAAGGGAAAAGTGCGTCCTCTGTGTTGACAGGCTTTTCGTTGATCCCGAATATCTTTGGTACTGACGGACCTGTGATATCAGCATCAAGAACAGCGGTCTTAAAGCCCTTTCTTGCAAAATCAACAGCCAGCAGTGAAGTCACCAGTGACTTGCCTACACCGCCCTTGCCGCTGACAACAGCAATAACTTTCTTTACATTTGACATGTAGTGAGGCTGAGCTTTTTCGATGCCGCTTTCTCTCGAAGAGCAGTCTGCCCCGCAGGAACTGCAGTCATGTGTACATTCTTCACTCATTAAAAACTATCCTTTCTATGATAAGATTTCTGGTAAAGCTGTGAGCAGCAGCCCACAAAAGTTGCTTTCAGTATATTATAACACATTAACCGTGAAATTTCAACCCTCATGCCGAAAATACGATGTTTTCTGGCGATTTCTGCGGTCAACAAATCGATTTGGTCAACAAAAGTTCGAGCAGCATAATGAGTATAGCAGCAAGTAAGAGCCGGACCATAGGATTTGTCACACGCAGATGATCCGTAAGCTGATTCGGCTCCAATATTCTGTCAAGTAACTTTTTCCTGAATAATATCGACTTATTTCCATTTTGATAGTCCTTTATATCTGATTGCTCCAAACCTTCGGTTTATTTTTGCTTTATTATAACACATATACCAAAAAAATCAACTCTGTCAAAAAAACAGCATCTGCCATTTTTGTGCAGATGCTGTTCTCAGTTTTCGTTATATCATTCAAGCAGCTTTATTCCTTTTACATGTGCTGCTATCAAAGAAATATCGGTAACATCGACCTTGCCGTCACCGTTGACGTCCGCAGGAGCCTCGTTATCCAGTTCCTTGATGCCCTTAACGTGCGCAGCAAGTGTGGAGAGATCGGTAACGGTAACACTGTTATCTCCCGTCAGATCTCCTTTGATCTTTTGTGCGTTCTCGCCGTCAAGCGGAACAAATATCATTGAGCTTTTAGGACCTTTGCGCTCTTCACCATGAAAGGCTTCGCAGAGAGCTTCAGCAGTGCTGCCTGTGTAACCGTAGACATACTCAACGGAGAATGTCTCTAAAAATGCGTTCGGCAGCACAGGGTCCTTATGATCCAGTACACAATCAGGATTCAGAACGGTTATAGATCTACCGGGTGTGTACAGTGTGCCAAAAGCACCCTGTTCAACATATTCCACAGAAGCAGGAAGAGTTATATCGTTATCTGTGATACTGCGAAACGCTTCCGTGCCGATATATTCAAGGCCCTCATTCAGCACAAGCTCCCTGGCTATATAGTCATGGAAGGCGTGTTCTGAGATGAACTTTACAGATGCGGGTATCTCCAGGGTCTCGTGCTCGGTCTTGCCGTCGCCCTTTACCGCATAGCTGCCTATGCACCTGAGAGTCTTTGGCAGCTTTGGCTCACCCTTTAGACCCAAATTATCAGCGATACCGACAACGCCCTCCGGAACAGTGACCGAGTCAGACTCACCATGCACAGCTACCAGCCAGTCTGAAACAGTAACGAAAGGCTCTGAATTCTGCTTATATACAATGCCTGTACCCTTGAAAGCGTCCTCGCCTACACTTTTTACCGAATCGGGTATAGTTACTTCTATCAGGTTACCGCAGTCAGCAAAAGCACTTTTACCTATGGCAGGAACACCCTCAACGATCTCCACGCTTTTGAGATCGTTACAGCCGTAGAAAGCACCTGCGCCCAGAATTGCATTTGCGGGTATGGTGATCTTCCTGAACTTAGTGCTGTGGAAAGCATAGTCGCCTATACGCACCTCAGAATTGTTCGGGAAATTGATCTCTTGAAGATCGGTGTTGAAGAATGCGTTTTTGCCTATGGTCTCCACAGACTCGGGGAGTGTGATGCTGTTTATGGTAGAATATTCAAAAGCACGTGCTGCGATACCCTTTATACCTTCGGGAATGACATAGTCGGCATTTTGGTCGTTTTGGGCTTCTGAAGTGGTCGATATTATCCAGTTGCCGATAATGTTCAGCCTGTTATCGTCGTTGCAGACCCTCTCTGCCTGGGTGCCTTTAAAAGCGCTTTGCCCTATTTCCTTTAACGACTCGGGCAGCTTGACATCTTTAAGGTTTTCACACATATAGAAAGCATTGTCGCTTATCTCGGTTATGCCCTCGCTGATGATAACGTGCTTTATATCCTTATTGAACATAAACGGCGTCTTGTCGGAAAGCACACCGTCGCTGCCCTCTTTGGGAGAAACGGTAACTGTCATCGTGGAAGTATCAATGGTATACTCGGCATTGGTGCCCCAATCCTTGGTTTCTGCGGCTGCATCAGCGCTTATCCCGCCGAACAGACTGATGGCATTATCTGTCGGCAAAGCTGCAGCTGCACCAAGCACCATGGAAAGTGCCATAACGCCTGCGGCGATCTTTTTGATTTTCATTTTGTTCATCCTCCTGAAATAAATAGGAACAGCACACTTTGTATACTGTACCTTGTTGACCTTATCGGCAAAAAATATGCATACCGTACCAGGACCTGCCTTTGCAGGCCTGCTTATTGTTTAATATCATTTTTAACAATACATATTGTGGTTATCCCGCTGACACACCATACTAAACAGCTTTTCAGCGGGCATTAACA
>CAMNMO010000260.1 GCA_946544695.1 uncultured Ruminococcus sp.
ATATACGCCAAGAACCTTAAGTTCTGTATAGCCGCTGTTTTTGTGGTGTGTCAGCTTGTCTGTTTTCTCTTGTTCTGTACATATTATAAAACATTTACGTGGAAAAGTCTACCAACCGCTGCGGGCATCTGCGCAACGCATGGTTGCAGTACACTCTCCCCCGCCGCCCGCTTTGCAATGGCAGAGCGCAGCGATTCTACACGCAGTTGCGAAGTGTGCGCAATCGGTGAAAGAAAAATGAAAGTTGGGGGCTGATATTGAAAATGGAAAGGGTTTATGCTATAATGTGGGTGAAAAGGCTGAAATACAAAAGGGGGTGGACTTATGAAGGATATCGGCGAGAGACTTACAGCTTACGAACCGCTGTGGGAAAACTGGTATAAGGACTGCTATCTGGGCAGCGGAGGTTCGGGAAAGGTATATAAATTCCGTCAGGAGCTTTACGGACAGGTGCGCTACTGTGCAGTCAAGGTGCTGCCTATCATACTGGACAGGAGCGTTTCTGTCACAAGGCAGAGCCGTGATGAGGAAATGGCTGAACGCAAGCAGCAGGTGGCTGAGGAGATAAAGAACATGTACCTGCTGGCTGACAAGCCCCATCTGGTACACTGCATAAACCACACCTACCGTGATATAAAGAACGACGAGGGTGAGGTCATAGGCTTTGATGTGCTCATACAGATGGAGTACTACAAGACGCTGACCGAGTACATAAACGAAAAGGGCGTGCTCTCCCCTGCCGAGACCGAAAAGCTGGCACGGCAGATAGGCACGGCGATGAGGTCCATGCATGAAAAGAACATGCTGCACCGTGACATCAAGCCCGACAACATCTACGTCGATGACAGCGGCGAGTTCTATCTGGGGGACTTCGGCATAGCAAAGCAGACACAGTCGGCTACCTTTGCCACATTCGTGGGCACGCAGCCTTTCATGGCGCCCGAAGTGTGGAACGCAAGAACGCCCAGCGAACAGCATTACGGCGTGACGGCTGACATATATTCGCTGGGCATAACGCTGTATTATCTGCTAAACGGCAACCGCCTGCCGATGGTGAATGAGGGCGACAGCAGAAATGCCGTAGATGCGGCTATTTTCGGCAGACTCAGCGGCAAGGTGTTCGATGCGCCCGAAAACGGCAGCGAAACTTTCAGGCAGACTGTAATGGCGTGCTGCGCCTTTGACCCTGCCGACAGGATACAGTCCGCAGAAGCACTGCTGGCTGAACTGGACAAGTGCGACGATACGATACAATATAAAAGCGGGAATGTCAGTGCGGTGCCGATGCACAAGCCGCTGCCCGTCATAACTGAGGACGGGGAGGATATCCCCGAAGACGACTTTGAGGTGACGGACAGCATTTATGCAAGACCCGGCGACCCTGTGGAGGAGGTCATAGTAAGACCCGCACCCGCAAGACCCGAGCGCAGACCTGCAAAAACTTCCCCGCCGCCGAAGCATAAGGAACCGAAGCGGCTTTCCAGAGCGACCAAAAGGGCGGCGCTGACCATAGGGCTGACGATCTGCCTGATATTGGGCGTGGGCGGACTGTTCTTCACAAAAACGCTGTGCCTGCACCACTGGCAGGCAGCTACCTGCACCAAGCCCGAGACCTGCACACGCTGCGGCAAAACAAGGGGCATTCTTGCCGATCACACCTTTGAGCCTGCCACCTGCACCCACCCCAGGCGCTGCACAGTCTGCGGGACTGAGGAGGGCGAAACGCTGCCCCACAAGTGGATGGAGGCTACCTGCACTATGGCACGCACTTGCAGCGTATGCGGTGCGACGGACGGCGAGCCACTCGGTCACAAATGGAAGGACGCAACCTGCGAGGAGCCGCAGTACTGCGAGGTCTGCGGGCTGATAGGCAAGGACGCTGCGGGGCACAAGTGGAAGGAAGCTACCTGCACCAAGCCCAAGACCTGCACGGTCTGCAAAAAGACTGAGGGCGACCCGAAGGGACACAAGTGGAAGGCTGCCACCTGCACCGAACCCGAGACCTGCGAGAACTGCGGCGAGACCAAAGGCAAGGCACTGGGTCATCAGTGGGCGGAAGCCACGCTGACCACACCCAAGACCTGCACGGTCTGCGGCGAGACGGAGGGCACAGCCCTTGATTACACCGATCGTGGCATGATGTATGTCGATGCGGGCGGTGACACGCTGGCGCTGCGTGAGGAGAAGTCTGCGTCGTCAAGGCAGCTGGCTGCCATACCCGACTGCACCCAGATACATGTCTGGTACACGGGAAGTTCGGGCTGGTACTATGCACTTTACGACAACACCTACGGCTATGTGAACGCAAGCTACATATCCGCCACCGACCCCATGCTTGGCGACGGCGAGATAACAGGCTGGGGCAAGGGCTACCTTGATGCGCTGGAGGTCACCGTGACCAAGGCGGAGGTCAAGAACGGCAGGCTTTACGTGGATATAGACGTTTACAACGACGGCACCGATTTCCTGTGGCCCGACCTGTTCATATACTATAACGGTTCCGACAAGGCGAACGGCAACTTCATCGAAAAGACAGATGTGATAGTAATGCCCTACGCCACAAGGACGATATCTGTCAGCTGCAAGGTCGATGACGACTTCGGCAGGGGCAGCCTGAAAAACCTGGTGGCGGTAGACGGTAACAACAACAAGGTGCTGCTTGAAACAAGCGGCTGACATACTTCACAGTGTGTCAATATTTTTAAAATAAAAAGTCAAAAGGTATTGCAATTAATGAAATTCTATGCTATAATATGAATGTCAGTTGTGTAGCTTTTAATGTTCATTTATGTACTTTTTGTGAACAGGGCGGCAAATGCTGAAAAAAGGCTGAGAACAGCCGTATAACAAAAAATGATGCAGACTGTGACAGTTTCATCACAGCCTGCTTTTGCGGGACGGAAAGTCCGTATGATTATTTTTTAAGGAGGGTCTATCTATGGGACTTATTATGGCAGCCATCGGCGCAGCAGCCGGTACAATGGCAGATCAGTGGAAGGAATATTTTTATTGTGAGGCACTCCCCGATGACGTGCTGATGGTCAAGGGTCAGAAGGTCGTTTCGGGCAGAGGTCAGAACACCAAAGGCAGTGACAACATCATCACCGCAGGTTCGGGCATAGCTGTTGCTGACGGTCAGACTATGATAATCGTTGAGGACGGCGCTATCATCGAAGTGTGCAACCGTCCCGGCAGATATACCTTTGAACTGGGCACTCCCTCGCTGTTCGCTGACGGCAAGCTGGGTCAGAAGATCAAGGATACTTTCAAGCAGATAGGTCAGCGCATAACCTACGGCGGCGACCCCGGAAAGGATCAGAGGATCTATTATTTCAACACCAAGCAGATATCCAACAACCTGTTCGGCACACCCGAGACCGTTCCCTTCAGAGTAGTTGACTCAAAGATAGGTCTTGATATCGACGTTCAGATCAAGTGCAGCGGTATGTACACCTTCCAGATAGTAGACCCGCTGCTGTTCTACACCAACATCTGCGGCAACCAGGCGCAGGAGTACAGGAAAGAGTCCATCGCACCCAGAATGAAGGCTGAGTTCATAGATGCGCTGACTCCCGCATTCTCCACCATGTCCGACATGGAGCTGAGACCCAACCAGATACCCGGCAAGAAGCAGGAGCTGAAAAATGCAGTAAACGAGGCACTGGCTGACAGCTGGGGCAAGAACATGGGTATCGAGGTCATCGAGGTATCCATCAAGGCGCTGAATCTTCCCAAGGAAGACCAGGAGATGATAAAGCAGGCACAGCAGGAGGGTCAGAAGCTGTTCATGGAAGGCAGACGCATGGGCATGTATGCAGACCCCATGATGGCAGCAGGCGGACTGGCAGCTGCACAGGGCGATGCAATGAAGGCGGCAGCAGGTAATTCAGCAGGCGCCATGACAGGCTTCATGGGCATGGGCATGGTACAGCAGTCGGGCGGCATGAACGCACAGAATCTGTTCGCTATGGGTCAGCAGCAGGCAGCAGCACAGCAGCAGGCAGCACAGCAGGCAGCACCCGCAGCAGGCAGCTGGACTTGCTCCTGCGGAACTGTGAACACAGGCAAGTTCTGCCAGAACTGCGGTTCACCCAAGCCCGCTGAGAGCAACGGCTGGACATGCTCCTGCGGCACTGTGAACCAGGGCAAATTCTGCCAGAACTGCGGCGCAAAGAAGCCCGCAGGCGCTAAGGTATACAAGTGCGACAAGTGCGGCTGGGTACCCGAGGATCCTGCAAATCCTCCCAAGTTCTGCCCCGAGTGCGGCGACATCTTTGACGATAACGACGCAAACTGACAGATCATGATCTCACTCAATT
>CAMNMO010000261.1 GCA_946544695.1 uncultured Ruminococcus sp.
CGTGGGTATGAAATACTGCATGAACGACACCGAGTTCTATGCCGAGATGCTGACCGAATTCACAGGAAGTTCGGACGACAGGATAAGGCACCTTGAAGAATGCGTGGCATGCGGAAATCTGGAGCAGTACAAGGTCTACATACATTCGCTGAAAAGCGCATCAAAGACAGTGGGTGCAATGGATATATCCGCACAGGCTGCCCGACTTGAAGAAGCCGCAGCAGCAGGCGACGGCAAGACCGTTGTGGGCGGCACCCCCGATGTCATCGCTGACCTGAGAGCCATAGTGGGCAGCATACTTATGGCAATGTCCATCTATGGAATGTAAACACAGAATAAGTACAAGACCCCGAGCGCAGTTTTTACGCTCGGGGTGCTTTTGTGTTTATCTGCGATGCCTGCGGCGGCGGGATATCGATTTGTCAGTCGGACTTATTGTTCATTTAACAGTTCGTGCTGCCTTTTCACCCTTTGGGCTGCCTTGCGGCGCATTTCGGGCGGACCTGTTATCTCCAGCACGGGACCGTAGCCAAGCAGCCGCACCAGCAGTTCGGTCTCGTCATTTTTGTCATACCACAGCTTCACCGTCACCTTGTCAGAACCGTCCTCTATCTCGGTGCGCTTTTCGTAAGATGAAAACTCCATCAGGAACCTTTCGGCGCCGTGCCTTTCCTTGCCGACAGTTATCTCCAGCGGTGCATCACAGCGCAGCACGCTGTCATCTGCGGACATACCGTCAATGTCGCTTTCGCCCGTCAGCCTGACACTTTCCACCCTAGCCAGATTCATCACCCTGACTGCACCGCTGCGCTTGCAGCAGAACACCCTGAACTTGTCATCACGCTGCGAGTATTCCAGCTTGCAGGGAACGCACCTTTCTATGATGCGCCTGCCGTAGCGGCTGAAATATTCTATCTCCGCCGACTGCCCGCCCTCCAGCGCTTTCAGCAGCGTGCGGAAATTCCTGCGGTAGCCTTCATCGGTGTAGGGGTCGCCGTCGCTGTACCTGTCGATGCAGCGCACCGCCGACGGCTGATACAGCGGTTCAACATCAGCCACACGTTCGCACAGAGCTGCCAGTTCCCTGTTATCCAGGAACAGGCATAGTCTCGGGTCATCGAGCTTTGTGCGCAGCCAGCGCTTTTGCAGCGTGGTCAATATGCGGGGCGGTTCACTGACGGTGACAGGGTGCAGTATACCCTTTTTGTCCCGTGAAAGCAGCCCCCAGTCAGAACCGTCCTCCTGCGGCAGCAGCCTGCCTGTCAGGAAAAGCCCCGAGTCACGGAAGCCCTCCTTTGCCACGATATCACGCACTTCCCTGTCGGTCATGGCATGTCGGCTGAGTATCTGCGACACTATGCGGAAATAGGTGCCGTATATCTCACTGAATATCCTCATCAGCATCACCCCCGTACATCTTGTACATTCTTTCTATGTCCGACCTGAACCTGTCACGCACGCCCTCAGTGCCGCCCTCGATGCGCTTTATGCGCCCTATGAAACTCTTGACCCACTTCATGGCTTCTGTGGGGTCGCAGATATCCAGCGTCACCGTGAATTCGTTCTCGCCTGTTTTCTCCACAACGCCGCAGCGTTTTTCACGTTCAAGCCTGTCGATGATGAACCTCTCCTCATGTTCATCTGCCTCTATGACCACCCGCAGAGGTACTGCACCGCTGACCTGCGCCAGCGACACCCCGAAGCTGCGCTTGCTGAGTTCGGCGTACCTTGCGGCTATCTCATCATAAGTGCTGCACACGCCGCCTTCTTCGGGCAGCTGCATGTGATCAAGCCTCATTGTGCAGAATCTCCCTGATGCAGCAGTCCACGCCGCAAGGAAACGCCTGCCTGTCTGCACGGATACCAGCACCTGCATGGGCACCACCACAGATCTCTGCGTACCGCCGTTCGGTGATGCAGTTGTGACCTTCAGTTCGTTATGCCCCGATATGGCTTGCAGCACAGTCAGCAGCACCTCGTCCTCCAGCGCATGCACTATGTAGTTGTGCTTCATGAAAAAGCGCTCGTTTTTAAGTCCCGCCGTTTTAAGTATGGTGTTGCCGACCAGCCCCAGTTCGCCCGTTTCCGAAAAGAACCTTACTGCGTTTTTTATGCCTTCGCTGTCCAGCCAGTCCTCCGCATGATCTCCGCTCAGCCTGTAATAGACCGTTCTGCCACGCTTTTCGCACAGCATTATGCCCTCGCCCGCATACTCTTTCAGTTTCAGGCGGACAGTCTGTTCTTCGGGGCAAAAGCGGAAACCCTCATTCATTATATCGCACAGTTCACGGGAGGTATGTTTCTCGCCGTCGCTCATTATGTCAAGCAGCAAAAAGTGCAGCCTTATGTCGTTATCGGTGAAGCTGCGTGTATAGAACGCCTGATACAGCGGGTTTTCGGCAATGCGCCCCGAGTCCACCGAGATAGCCGCATGCCTGCCCCGCACCGAATCGTCATACACCATGTGTTCGCCCAGCCAGCTTTCCACACGGCGCTTTTCGTCATCGTAGGTACGTGCGCTCTTTTTATCAAAGTCCCCCCTGACCTTGTAACCGTAGATGAAAAAGTCACGCACATAGCCACGCACCTTTTCAAAGTTCTTTATAAGCTCGGAAAATCCTGCCACACTGTCACCTCCGTCTGTGTTTCTGCACCGTCAGCCCTGCCCAACTAAGCAAAAAAGCCCCCGCCGACAGCGGAGGCTGAGTATACTTTCAGATCAATCGTAGAACATTACAACAGGTGTGCCAAGCTCAACATTGTCGTAAATGTACTTTGCACCTTCGTAAGGCATGTTTATGCAGCCGTGCGAACCGTTCCACTGATAGATAGTGCCGCCGAATGCGCCACGCCAGGTGGAATCGTGCATGCCTATACCGCAGAGCGATACATTGTTCCAGTAGTTGCAGGTGGTATCCCACTCATCACCGTCAGCATTCCTGTCCTTCATGCGCTTGTTGGTCTCCTTCGACCAAAGCTTGTACACGCCTTCAAGCGTAGTTCTCGCCATAGAAGTGGTCTGTCCCGAAACGATGTAGCAGGTGTATTCTTCCTTGCCGTCCTTGTAGTACCACATCTGCTGATTTGTCAGGTCTACCTCGATATAGGTCTTGCCGATATCGTCCTTCTCCGTTCTCGCAGACTCAACGCCTGTGTACTCAAAGGGACCGTCGCTGTAATAGATGGGGTCTATCTTGTCAACACTCTTGCCGTCCTCCAGCAGACCCACCAGCTGATCAACGGTAGCATCCTGATATATCCACCAGCCGTAAAGTCCGTCATCGCCGGGATCCACAGTTACCTCGCCCTGCAAAGTGGACTTGAATTTCCTCTTGGTCTTGTAGGTATCGTACTTTGCCGCCAAGCCCTCAACATATTCCGTGACCTTGTCACGATCGACCACATAGTTGCCCATGTCGTCCATATCTATCATACCGAGCAGAGTTTTGCCCGTGATGGTCTCGGTGGTGTAGTCGAAATCATAGGTTATCGACAGGTTGAACACCTTGTTGAGCGCCTCGCACTGTTCGGTGAACGCATCTGATGTCACGGCGGGCACCGCATAGCAGCCCGTGCCTTCATCGAGCTTGACCTCGAATTCGCCCTTGTCCAGCGCACCCACAACAGCTTCTTCCAGCTTTGCCATGTCGGTGACCTTGTTGCCCTGTACTTCCTCAACTATCTCATATCCGTCATCGGTGAGTTCCAGCCTTGCGTCGGTCGTCGAGGTACTGCCCCAGTCCTGCGCATTCAGCATCTCGTCCAGCAGAGTCTTGTCATAGGTGGATTCATCGGTATAGCTAAGGTCTGTCCTGCCTGCGTAGCCCGAGAACCACACGCTGTGATCCACGCTGTCATAAAGCTTTTTTATCTCCTCCGAAGCATTCCTCTTGTAGCCGAAATTCTTCGGTGTAAGTTCAAATTTGTTCCCGTCTATGGCTGTTACGGTAAAGGTCTCGGGCAGCTTATCCGCCTTCAGCGCCTTCACAGCCTCCTCATAAGTCATGCCGCTCACATCAACACCGTTGATGAACGTATCCGACAGGAATTTATTGCTGTAATACGCCCTGCCCACACCGTAGGTCACGCCAAGCACTGCCACCATAGCAACAACTATCGTCCCACAGATCAGAGCTGTCTGGTTCTTGACTTTTTTTCTGCCCCTTTTTTTGCTTCCCGCAGTAGAAAGCTTTCTCTCATAAGCAGCTCCTGCACTCATCTGGTTATCCTTCCTCACATTTCTCGAAAACGATCTATTATACACAAATAACTTTTTATATAAAGCTATTATAACACATTTCGACTTGGTTT
>CAMNMO010000262.1 GCA_946544695.1 uncultured Ruminococcus sp.
GAGAATTATCATACTTTTTTAGCTTGTAGGCGGCATGGATCACCTCATCATTAACATAAGGGCTGCTGCCGTTTGAAGGAAGCAGGTAGAAATCCGATTTCTTATGCTCGAATTCCACAAATATATGGCTTTCTCTTGATACCTGTGCTTCGTTTTCCAGTACAACATCATTGCCGTAAAGCCTGCCAATGGTGTTTTTTCTGGCGTAAAGTTCATAGCTTTTGCCAACGTTCACACCTTTCAGGCAAACAAGCCACCCTACCACAGCTTCCGACTGTGTGCCGCCACCGTTGTAGTAGCCCACAGTCTTGTCGCTGTTCGATTCTGTATGCGCAGGCACAGGTGCTGCCGCAGCAGAGGAAACTGTCTCACTGTACACGGAGGGCTGTTTTAAGGGTGCACTTTCCGCTGCTACCGGCGCAGCTTCCTGTTTATGTTCGCTTTTGTTCTGGTTGAACAGCGAACGTGTTTTCACCATGTTGACCTGTTCCATCAACCCACTGCCTGCTTTCTTTTCAGCCGCAGATACAATTTCTTCTGCATTTTGTTTAATCGTGGGTGGAACAGGATCCAAACCGTTTTCGGTATGGTGGGTCTCAGGCTTTACAGCATGCTGTCCGTTCTGTGTTGTGCCATGCTTCTGCCCGCTGAAAAACTTGAATTTGCTTTTTGATACAGGTTCGGCAGAACTTTTTGCCTCACTGCCGTCAGAATGTATTGGTTCTGCACCGCAAAGGGGGCACACATCGAAAGTATCCGAATCAAAGAAATGCTTATTTATACACTGTGTCTTTTTCACTTATTTCAGCTCCTGTCTGATTTTGATAATAGCCGCTGTCATATTGTCACGTCCTATATTTTTCTGTGAAGCTATCCTTCTTACTTTAAGCTCCAGTGCTCTGAGGGCATCAGATATATTGGTGAAATTGTCAGTCAGCGACCGTATCTGTTCATCGCTTATGATCTTGTACAGACCATCTGTTGCAAGAATTATTTTGTCGTCTTTTTGCAGGCAAAACGGTACGTCGTTGCTGTCTATCACCGACAGCCCGCCTATGCCGAGAAAACTGATTAATGCATCAGCCTTTGGAAGTTCGTTATTGTAATGCTCTTGCGAGATAATGCCGTTTGCAAGCTCCATATCAAGTCGGGTCTGATAATTGTGGTCAGTGGTTATCTGTACGAATTCTGAACTTCTTGACAGATATATCCTGCTGTCGCCCACGCTCAGCCAGTAGAGATCCGTTTTATCTATCGCAGCACATACTATGGTAGAGCCTGCGTTCATTCTTGTACCGTCCTCAGATGTCATACTGCTTATATGCGCATCGATGCTTTCAGCACTGTTAAGCAGCACTTCACTGAGCGGTGAAGTCATATCTCTTGCTTTAAAAAGCTCCAGCATGCGTGACACTGCATAATTGCTTGCAAGCTTTCCGCCTGCGTGACCTCCCATGCCGTCGCAGACCACGACCAGTCCGCCTGTGCTGTCGAGTTCGTATCCCGAGCAGTCCTGCTGTTCTTCTCTTCCGCCGACAGAAGAAAACATTGCAAGTTCAAAAACGTCATTCTCTGTATATAATGAAAAACTGCTCTTTTCATTTACCATGCTGTCACCTCAGACCCATACTGCTATCGCAGTGTTGTTATCCATATTTGTGTCCCTGCCGTTTTCTTTTACCTCTTCAGCCATAAGCGACAGCCACTCATCAGGTGAGGAACTTTTTTTCAGCAGCGCACACATTCGCTTTTCATCTATTAGTTCCCAGAAACCGTCCGAACAAAGCAGGAAAGCACTGTGCTTTTTCAGCGTCAAAGGTTCTCTCAGCTCATATTTAGGCTCGTCCCACGGAGTGCCCATCACCCTCAGCAGCAGTGACCTGTCAGGGTGATGCCTTATCTCGCTTTCCTTTATCTCTCTTGTAAGTACCAGCATTTGAGGGACACTGTGATCGAACGTGCGGAATTTTATGCTGCCGTGCCTGAAACAGTACAGTCTTGAATCGCCTATATGCCCGATATATGCATTTATCCCGTCAGTCACCAGTGCAACCGCAGTGGTCTTCATTTTCTGTGTGGCGCCGAGACTTATCTGCTCCCCCAGAAGATTTCCCTGTGCTATCTCAAAGGCGGGCTTCAGGAATTCTTCAAGGGGACCTTCATGAGTTTCAAAATACTCACCGAAGGTCTTTACAACGAACTGTGATGCATGGTCGCCCATTCCGTGTCCGCCCAGTCCGTCACATAAAATAAAGCAATGGTTCCCGTCTTTTTCAAATACAGATGCCGTATCTTCGTTGATCTTACGTGAGCCGATATCTGTATAAACCGAATAACTTAACATTGTAACACCGACCTGATATTTTTATAAAAAAATTAACAGCATGCCGAAAAGAAGAAACCCCGTAAGGTGATCTTATGCGGCAGCACCGCAATTTTTGGCATGCATCTGTTTCTTCTGATGAAGCCGCAAAGCGGGAGATAACCGTGATAATTGTATATCATGGTGTGTTTTTTACTTTACGACTGATTTTAATTATAGCATTTTTGCAAAACTGTGTCAATAAAACGAATGCAGTTTTATTTTGACTGATGACAGCTTTTATTAATTCGACAAAATCGTTCTTTCAAATTTGGACATAATGCTGTATTTTTATTTTTAACTTAACTTGATAATAACACGTTATTGACAAATCGCATCCGATTGAGTTATAATAATTTTGTTAATGAATTGTGTGGAGGTTATTTAATAACCATGTTAGTGACAAGAATAAGCAGAAACAGTATAAGTACTCTTTCACTTCCCCGTAAGAAGAATGGGCAGTATTGGATATACAGTGATAATGTCTCCGAACAGGATAAACTTCTGGGGATCGAAGGGGTAGATGACCGCTGGATACTCAGACCCACAAGGAAGCTTGAGTTTGTGAATGCGGGTGGATCATCAGTAAAAAGCGTTGAGCTGGAGCCGATGAATATTTATGCATTCAAGGATAAGGATAATGAACTGGTAAGTATCCTGACTGAGCCTGTCACAGATGACCGACAGGTATTTGTCAAATATCTGGCAAAAGGGGATACGGATCTTGTCATAGGCAGATATGATGACTGTGATATATTTTTTCCGAAAGAATATGTGTCATCTCATCATGCTGTGCTTTCGCTGCATGACGGCAAATGGTCTGTAAAAGACCTTGACAGCACTAACGGCACCTTTGTAAATGAAAAGAGGGTCTCTGAAAAACAGCTTTCATACGGTGATGTGGTCTACATAATGGGACTGAAGATAGTTGTCGGCAAAAACTTTGCGGCATTCAACGATCCTGACGGCATGGTGAGGATAACCGAAAAGCTGGTGAAGTATATAAGCCAGAGCCCTTCTGTGCGTGATGACGATGATGCTTATGAGCTGCATGAGCAGAAATTCTTTTATCGTTCGCCCAGATTCAAAAGGGAAATAACGACTGCCATGATCAATATCGATCCTCCGCCTTCAAGTCCTGTCAGCGAAGAAATGCCGTTTATGATGGTGGCAGGTTCGTCGCTTGCGATGGGTATGGCATCTATGGCGTCCATGACATCTGCGGTGATAAGCCATAATGCGACTGCTGCAATAATGGGTGTTGCTATGCTTTCAGGCACTGTGATGATGCCTATGATAACCAGGAGGTATGAAAAGAGCAACAAGAAAAAGAAAGAAGCCCTCAGGCAGAAAAAGTACAGGGAATATCTTTCGGCGGTAGAAGCTAAGATAAACGAGGAATGCAGGCTTCAGGAAGAGATACTTAATGAGAACAATATAACCATCGCCCAGTGCGAGGAAAGGATATTGAACAGGTCACGCAGCCTGTGGGAAAGGACTCCCGATCACAGCGATTTCCTGGCTGTTCGTCTCGGTACGGGCAATGGCAGACTGGATGCGCAGATAACTCACCCCGACAGAAAGTTCTCGCTTAGCAGCGATAATCTGGAGGAAGAACTGCACACTATATGTGAAAAGCCCAAAACGCTCAAAAATATACCGATAACCTATTCGTTGAAAGATGACTATGTATCGGGCGTTATAGGTGAAAAAAGCCGTGTGTCAGGCTTTGTTGAAGGCATGATAATACAGCTGACGGCATTGTACAGCTACGATGAGGTAAAGCTTGTTTTTATATATGATCATGAAGATGAGGAAAGCTTTGGTTTTGTAAAGTGGCTGCCGCATGTCTGGGACGATGAGAACAAGTTCAGGATGATAGCCACTGATATGGACGAGCTCAAAGAACTTTCGGCATATCTGGAAGGCACGGTTAAGG
>CAMNMO010000263.1 GCA_946544695.1 uncultured Ruminococcus sp.
CTGTCTGCAAAAGCAGATGTAGATAAATTCATTGGGAAGCCTCCGAAAAATAGATAAATATACTAACTATATTTTACTACTGCACGGCAACTTTGTCAACATGGTTTTGCAATAATTAATCTGGCTGCCTACTATGCATTATGCACAGCAAGGGGCGGTTATATTATTTTAAGACCAAATTTTTGTATAAATAGATCTCGCATCGCCCGAACGATACAGCACCGAAACTGACATTTGCGCAGTCAGCACACGTTTTTTCCGACTGCGGCTTGACCACAGCCAAAAATTATGTTATGATTATCAAAAGATATCATTTGGGAGCGATGAATAATGAAACTATGCGTACTTTTTCCAGGGATAGGCTATCACTGCGACAAGCCTCTGCTTTACTACGCAGGCAGACTTGCAAGCAGCAAGGGCTATGAAGTTAAAGCGCTGAGATACAGCGGGTTCGATACAAGTGTCAAGGGAAACGAAGATAAAATGAGAAATGCCGCACAGCTGGCTGTCAGCCTGAGTGAACAGCAGCTTGCGGACATAGATCTTTCGTGCTATGAAAAAATTGTTTTTGTCGGAAAAAGCATAGGCACTGCTGCGTGCCTTGAATACCGTGAAAAGCACGGGATCAGCGCTGAGTGCATACTGCTGACTCCCCTTGAGATAACCTTTGAACACCCTTCCCACAGCTGTCAGGCATTCCACGGCACAGCCGACCCCTGGGCTGACACGGCAGTCATAAGGCAGCTTTGCAGCGACAATGCTGTGCCGCTGCATGAATATGAAAATGCAAACCATTCGCTGGAAACAGCTGATGTAATGGGCAACATAGACATAGTCAGGGACGTAATAGCAAAGCTTGAAAGCCTTTTCCAAAGCGATGCAACTGACTAAGGCACAGCAATATGGTCAGCCTTTGGCAAATTCGGCTATCTCCTCATCGGTGATATGTCTGCCTGTATCCCAGCCGTGCTTATAGGCTGTCATATCGGGCACCTTTACACTTCTGCCGTCATCAAGCACCAGTGTCACCATTGGTTCTTCGCCCTCAGCAAAGCCTTCACAGCCGTTATCAGGCTCGATGAGGTCGGTTATAAGATATTTCATTTTCCACACCTCCGATAATTATGGCGTTTAATATATGATAGCACAACCTGTCTGAAATTTCAATACCCGAAAACAGCAATGCGCTGCTTTCGGGTATATTTTTATGCTTCGGAAACAATGCCGTCAGTTTTCTCTGAGACGTTCAACTATACTGTCACGGCAGGCAATGCTGTATGCTGCTGTGGGGATAACTGCGGAGATCACCATCAGCACGGGCACACATATCAGCATGGGCAGCATGGTGAAACTGTAACTGAAGAAGAACAGTTCCTTAGCGAGACTGCCCAGCGCAAAATAGCTGAGTGCTGAACCTATGACCACAGATAATGCCGCTGTGAGGATCGAATAATGCATGCCCTCCCAACGCAGCATCGTTTTGAGCTGACCGCCTGTCATGCCGACTGCATTCATCATCGCAAACTCACGCTTGCGGGAGATCATGCTTGTGATGACAGTGTTGACAAAATTGAGTATGCCTATCAGTGCCAGCACGCCCGAAAGTGTGCCGCCCACCAGCTTCACCATATTGAGGAAGCCTGCATATTCTTCAAGAATGGACTGCTTGTCGGAGTATACCAGAGGTGAACCTTCACGGTCACACAGTTCACGGCACTGTTCTTCCACCATACCGCTGTCATCTGAGGCGTTTATCATCAGGGATACAGCACCGGGTTCTTCTGAAAGCTTATTGCATTCCTCTGTTGGCAGGATGACCTCTGTCTCTATGATCCCGTATGCCTTAGTGGAAAGCGGATAGGGCATCTCTGTTATTGCCATCACCTCATACTCATGATCAACGCCTTCCTTTGTGCTTATTGTGATGGTATCACCTGTTTTATATAACTCGGTATCAGGGTCGTTGTCGGTCTCCCAAATGTAGGTATGGACTATGGCGTATTTTCCCGATAAAAACTTTTCCTTATCAATGGTGCCCTCATCAGGCTCAAGTTTATCGAGCACCGCTTCGTCGATACCGTAAACAGATGCGTTGTAAGGACGTTCAAGTGCTACGGAAAGTTCAAGTTCAAGCTCCTCCACATCTTTATATCTTTCATAAAGCTCACTTATCTTTGCAAGCTGTGCTTCGCCCGATCTTACCTTTGCGTCCTCGTGGTATACAGGGTGGACTTCTGCCCCTTCTATCTGTTCAAATGCGGCTATATCTTCGGGTGTCACGCCCTTAGTTTTCTCACTCCAGACATCTGTCATGTCGGTGTGGCGTATCACCACATCGCCCACGATGGAATGGCTGATGTATTTATCTGCGTCGATCCCGCTGAGTGCGGTGTAAAGGGTGTTGAACAGCACCATGCTGAGTGTCAGTGAAAGTACGACCACGACAGTCTTTTTGCGGCTGCGGGACATGTTGTTCCTTGCGACGGTAAAGGGGGTTATACGCTTTGTCTTTTTATCTTTTTTCTTTATGTCAATATCCGTTTCGTTGTATCTGAGCGCTTCTATGGGGGATACGCTGCCTGCCATGATACAGGGCTTATGGCAGCTGAAAAGAACTGTGATAAAGGTGAACACTGCCGAGATGACACAGATATATGCCAGCAGTGCGGCATCAACTTCGTATGATGCAGTCGATACGACAACAGTGATCGTCAGGATAGAACTGATGAGCAGCTTACCCAGCAGCACGCCTATCAGCAGACCTGACGGTATGCCTATAACAGAATAGATGCATGCCTGTATGCGCACCATTTTCCTTATCTGTCGGGCAGTGGTGCCGATGGTCTTTAACAGACCGTAGCTGCGTATATTAGCCGAGATGTTGATGTTGAAGATGTTGTAGATTATAAGATAGCCTGCGGAGGTTATCAGAAGTATCAGTATGACGCCTGCCGTTAAAAGACCGCTGTCGATATGGCTGCCTGTGTATGCCCAGTTTATGCCGAGATCACCTACGATACGTTCTGCGTCCTCGCCGTCGAACAGGTCATTTATAAGAGCAATGCCTCTGCCTTCGATATTGAAGGAATTTGAAAGATCGAAGCTGATGGAGGTGAAGCCGCACATCAAGTCCTTGACGTCATCGCCCTTGTGCAGCAGGGGGAATGACTTTTTACCGAGAGCGGGGCTTATCCACATCTGCTGTGCCGCATTTATGGCGTCACCATGCCAGATACCGCAAACGGTCAGTTCATGCTCGGATATTTCACCGTCAGTCTCTATCCTGACATTCACCTTTTCACCCAGCCCGGGCTCAACGCCCATTTCCTTCAGGGCGATATCACTTGCGGCGAATTCGTCCTCTGCGGTCGGCATACTTCCCTGTTCGGGATATGAGAACATATCCTTTGCAGCATAGTCACTGCCCGCATATCTCACTTCTATGGAGATATTCTTTATGCCCTCATTGACGCAGGTACCGACCAGCACAGTGTAGTTTGCGTTATACACCCCGTCTGCGCCGTTGATGACTTCCCAGTCCTCGGGATAACCTTTTTTTATACCGAGCATCGACTGTCCGCCCACCTGACGCATGGTCTCCTGCTGTGCACCGTTTACCAGACTTCCGCCGATGGTAGTCAGCGCCGTGAACAGTATGCATGTCAGCATGATCGAAAGGATCACCACTATATTGAGCTTGCGGTTCGCTTTGAATTCACGGTATGCAAGGCGGCGTATCACTTTGCTGTTTTTTACCTTAGTCATTGTTGTCACCGCCCTTTACGATATGACCATCCTCGATGCGAATGATGCGGTCTGCCAGCTGTGCGATGGCTTCGTTGTGGGTTATCATAACTATGGTCTGGCTGAATTTCTGACCTGTGACTTTCAGAAGGCTGAGAACGTCCTGAGAAGTTTTGCTGTCAAGGATGCCTGTGGGTTCATCTGCAAGGACGATGGCGGGCTTGGCTGCAAGCGCCCTTGCGATCGCAACTCTCTGCTGCTGACCGCCCGAAAGCTGGTTGGGCAGACGGTTCTGCATATCTCTGAGACCGAGTGACTCTATTACTTCGCTTACAAAGCCTTCATCGACCTCGCTGCCGTCAAGCTGTATGGGGAACACGATGTTCTCATAAACGTTGAGTGTAGGCACCAGATTGAATGACTGGAAAACAAAGCCTATCTTTCTGCGGCGGAAGATGGTGAGCGGCTCGTCCTTCAGTGAAAAAATATCCTTGCCGTCAACAAAGACCTTGCCCGAAGTGGGGCGGTCAAGTCCGCCG
>CAMNMO010000264.1 GCA_946544695.1 uncultured Ruminococcus sp.
ATTGCAAACCGCTGCACTATCTTCATATCGGGGATATACTGCTCGAACAGTTCGCCCTCAGTGTATGCCAGCTGCTTGGGGACATCAGTGTGCTTGGTGTTCTTCAGCTTGGTTATCTCGGACTGTATCTGCTTATCCTTGCCCTCAGCCTTCAGGCGGACTATCAGCTCGTCGATATCCTTCTTGGAGCTGCCGTTGAGACGCTTGTAAGCTTCCTCCTGATAATACTTGGCGACCTCAAGTCCCAGGTGCCTTGAACCCGAGTGTATAACTATATATACAGCACCATCGCTGCCCTTGTCAGCCTCGATGAAGTGGTTGCCGCCGCCCAGTGAACCCAGGCTGTGTATCGCCTTTAAGTGATTTATGTGCTCAAAGCAGTAAAGCTCGGTCAGGTCTATCTTATTATTGAAGCGGTGGGGCTTCTTGCGTATTTCAAAGCCCGAGGGTATCTCACGGTAGATAAGCTTATCAAGCTGCTGCACCTCTATGTGCTTTTCCTTCAGCTTGACGATCTCCATACCGCAGCCGATGTCAACACCTACCAGATTGGGCACCGCCTTATCGGTGATGGTCATGGTAGTACCGACAGTGCAGCCTGTACCTGCATGTACGTCAGGCATTATACGCACTGTCTGTCCTTCTGTCATGGGCTGGTTCATCAGCTCGATTATCTGTGATACGGCAGTCTCATCGCATATATCGGTGAACACCTTTGCCGTTCCGTACTTTCCGTTTAATTCAAACATATTTATCTCCTTTATATATCTCGTTTTGCCAATGCGCTTCAAACTCCGCTATCGAGCCGAAGCGCTTTTCTCTTTCGGGGCTGATGGCTTTCATCAGTATGTCATAACACCCATTGCCAAGCGGGAATACCGCAGGGTCATAGCAGCTGTCGGTGAATATGGAAAAACCTGTCTGCCCCAGTGTGAAAACATTTGTCACCTCATCAAGAACTGCGCCTTTTTCGTATTCCTCGGGGGACATGAACCTGCTGCTGCCCCACATCTGCCCCATGTCATTTACAGCGGGCTGTTTCCTGAAAAAGTCGATATCGCAAACAGTAGTCACACCGCTTAAAATATCGTACATTATGCTGCCGTCATAAAAGTCAACTGCGGTATAGCCTGCTGCCGCTGTGTATTTCAGGAAAGATATTACAGCCGCAAATATATCAAGCTTGCGGCTTGCAGGCAGTGCCATGATGCGCTGATGGCTCTCATTGTACATGCGCCCCATGCACTCACCCTCTGCCCAGTCAAATACCAGCGCATGACCGCCGCCCACCGAAAACGCTTCCCTGAAATGTATCAGCGAAGGGTGGCTAAGCACGGTGTACAGCTTTTCCGAATCCTTCAGCCGCTTTACCGCATCGGCGGGGTCGCCGTCATATCTTGCAGTATGTGCGCCTGCGTATTTTATGAACAGCTTTCCCTCATCATTCTGTATGCCAAAGCAGATGTTGCCCGAATCCTGATCGTCGAACACCTTGAACACTTTGCCATATCCTGACAAAAATCCGAAGTCATGCTTGTGTTCCATTTTAAATGTTATGCCGTCGATAGTCTGTGAAGTCATATTACCTCTCATTCTTTCCGACAGGATCAACGCCGATATACCGCATACAGATACAAAAAGGCACGCTCCCGCAGACGGGAACGTGCCTTATATCTCATGTGAGGGGTCGGTGCGCTTTAACGCTGACCATATCGGCAAGTCACCTGTCTTATGTCGTATATCTTGTTTTCGTTAAGGAATATATGATAATTTTTACTCATTATGACTCACCGTCCTTTCATTAGTTTTCTGTTGAGCTTCAACATGGCTTATTATAACCGAATATTGCTGATTTGTCAATAGTTTATGTTATAATTTTTTCTGCGAACGGTTCTTCGTGGGCAAAACCTTTTGTACCGCCGCCGCACACACAGCAGAACGATCCCCCCGTAAGCTTTGTCTGCAAGCGGTGCACCGAAAGGATAATCATACAATAAAAACTTCATAAACGCCCATTTTTCAACATATTCACGTTAAAGGCGGCGCACAAATTTGTGCGAATGTATAATTGACAATAAAATATCATTGTGGTAATATATATAAAGGTGTTGTGACGTATTTTCCATGATCACGACCGTTAGTGAGGTAACTTATGCTAAAAAAACAGATCGATACTTTTAAGAAATACCGCTTCCTGCTGAGGGAGTTGGTAAAGAAAGGCATCAAGCTGAAATACAGGCGCTCATATCTGGGTATACTGTGGACACTGCTTGAACCTTTGCTGACGACCTGCGTACTTACGCTGGTATTCGGCACTTATTTCGGAAACAACGACAAAACATTCCCTGTTTATATCCTTACGGGCAGACTGCTGTACAGCTTTTTCTCGTCAGGCACCAAGGCTGCGATGAAATCCATACGGCAGCACGCAGGCATGATAAAGAAGGTATATGTGCCGAAATACATCTATCCGCTTTCGAGCGTACTGTTCAACTTCGTGATTTTTGCAATATCGCTCATCGTGCTTATAGGTGCGATGCTGGTATTCGGTGTAAAGCCGACTATATGGCTGCCCACCGCACTGCTTCCTCTGCTGATGCTTTTCCTGCTTACGCTGGGCGGCGGAATGATACTTTCCACCATGTCGGTATTCTTCCGTGACCTGGAGTATCTGTGGGACGTTGCACTGATGCTTATAATGTACACCTGTGCGATATTCTATAAAGTTGAAAAGCTTGGCACACATCAGTGGGTGTTCAAGATAAATCCGCTCTACGCCATCATCAAGGATTTCAGAATGGCTATCTACGGCGAGAACATGTTCAGCTCCCCTGCATGGGTGATAATGCCCGCAGTTATGAGCGTTCTCTCGGTGCTGATAGGCGTAGTGATGTTCAAGAAGCATCAGGATAATTTCATACTTCATATATAAAATTCACGCCCTCTTTGCTGATGCAAGGAGGGCATACATAAATGAAAGGAAAACAGTATGGCAAAATATGCGATAGAGGTCAACAACGTTGGCATGAAGTTCAATCTCAGCCAGGAAAAGCTTGACAGTCTCAAAGAATACATGATTAAAATGCTGAAAGGTCAGCTGAAATACAACGAGTTCTGGGCACTGAAAAATGTTAATTTCAAGGTGGAACAGGGCGATCGTGTGGGTATACTGGGTCTCAACGGTGCAGGCAAAAGTACCCTGCTGAAAGTTATTGCGGGCGTATTCAAGCCCACTGAGGGTCAGGTTATAAGGCACGGCAGACTGGTGCCGCTGCTGGAACTGGGTGCAGGTTTCGATTCGCAGTACACAGGTGCTGAGAACATCTATCTTTACAGCGCAGTTCTGGGTTATTCCAAAGAGTTCGTTGACAAGAAATTTGATGACATAGTCAAGTTTGCTGAGCTTGAAAAGTTCATCGATGTGCCCATCAAGAACTACTCCTCGGGTATGAAATCAAGACTGGGTTTCGCAATCGCAACACAGGTCGAGCCTGATATACTCATACTTGATGAGGTACTGTCTGTTGGCGATGCAAAGTTCCGTAAAAAGAGCGAAGCTAAGATAATGAGCATGTTCAAATCAAATGTAACTGTACTGTTCGTTTCACACTCGCTTGATCAGGTAAAGAGACTTTGCAACAAAGCCATCCTGCTTGAACACGGCGAGCTTATCGCAGCGGGCGACATTAACGAGGTCGCTGCTGTTTACGAAGAAAAGACAAAGTGATATACAAAAACGAAAGCCTTCTTCCACACACGGGAAGAAGGCTTTTTATGCTTATTTCTGTATAGCCTGATATTCGTCTGTGAATACCAGCGTGCCGTCAGCGACCTTTTTGCGCAGTTCATCTATCGGCACAGGCTTGCTGAACAGGTAGCCCTGCGCACGGTCACAGTTGATGGACGCAAGGAAATCAAACTGTTCACGGGTCTCAACGCCTTCAGTCAGACTGACCATTTCAAGCATTTTGGTAAGGTCAACGATATTCTGGATTATGGGGCGGGTCTTGGGATTATTCTCAAAGCCGGACAGGAACTTCATATCGATCTTCAGGACATCGAAGCGGTAATCCTTTAGAACATTCATCGAAGAATAGCCGCTGCCGAAATCGTCCAGCCATACATGGTAACCCAGTTCACGCAGCTTGTTCATCGCCTCCTGAAGCACGCCCTGTGTGTCTGTCAGGGCACTTTCAGTTATCTCAACATCAAGGAACTCGGTGGGCACACCGTACTTTTCGGCACGGTATTTCAACTCGCTTACGATATCACAAAG
>CAMNMO010000265.1 GCA_946544695.1 uncultured Ruminococcus sp.
ATCGGTGGAAGGCACATTCAGCATGGACTGGATATATATGTGCTTGCCGTCAAGGGTAAGTCCCCCGACTTTAACGGGTCTTACGTTTCTCATATAAAGTTCCCCTTTTTTATCTCAGAAGTTTTTCAAGCAGTTTTTCAGCTGTCTCTTTTTCCCGCAATGCATCCAGCCAGCGTGCGGGAATGCCGTCGTATCCGTAAACTATACCCGCCAGACCACCTGCTATGCATGCGGTAGTATCGGTGTCATCGCCAAGTGCGACCGCACCCTTGACGACCTCCTCATAGCTGTGCTTTTCAAGCATCAGCATCACTGCGCTGCGCAGGCTGTCAACAACATAACCGCTGCCATTGCCATGCCATATACCCTTTTCATCGGGGCGCAGCCTGAACTCAAACTCATAGGCATAGTTTTTCTCGGCTTCGTAGATGCGTCTCAGTTCAGCCACCGAAGCATCGAGCGCTGTCTGCATATCGGCACCATTCAGCAGTTGTCTTGCTATCAGCACATAAAGCGCACAGCTTATCTGATTGGTGATGTTGCCGTGGGTTATAAGGCACTGCCTGTGTGCATCACTGACCAGCTGTTCATTGCTGCCCTCATGCCACAGCGCCAGCGGAAGCACACGCATAAGTGCGCCGTTGCCCTTGCCGTCGGGACGTACCATGCCGCATCTCTCGGCGGGCATATCCTGTCTGTAACAGTCAAGCGCCATGCCTGTCTGTATGCCCACATCGAACACCCTGCCGTCCACCGCCATATAACCGTCATCATACCAGTCAAGCAGCTTGTGGGAAAAGTCATCAAGGTCAAACTTTCCCTTTTCAAGCAGACTGTCCAGCAGACACAGCGCCTGTGCGCCGTCATCAGACCATGTTGCAGGTGCAACGGTAGAATGTGCCCTTGCAAAGCCTGCGGGCGGGGTCATTTCTATCTCATCAAAAGGCGGTATGTCCTCTGCACGATGGAACTCGTAGGGCACGCCCAGCGCATCGCCCACCAGCAGTCCGTAAATGCCGCCTTTTATCTTGTTTTCGTTTTTCATTTTATCACACCAGCTTTGTAATATCACTTACTGTTATGACCACCATAAGCAGCAGCAGCGCTGCCATGCCTATGGTGTGCACCATGCCCTCTCTCTCGGGCGGAACGGGTTTTCTGCGTATAGCTTCAATCAGCAGGAAGATGAATCTGCCGCCGTCAAGTGCAGGCAGCGGAAGCAGGTTGAATATGCCAACATTTATCGTGATGAACGATGACAGTGACAGCACTGAGTCTGCCAGACCCCTCCAGTCTATCTTGCCTGTATCCTCATCACGTTCGCTTTCGATGACATCACCGATGGAATCAACGATGCCCACAGGACCACTCATATCTTTGAGAGTGTACTTGCCACGTATAATATCCGCAATTGAGATATAGATAAGTCTTGCATCGGTGGCAGTCTGCCTGAACGCCTGTGACACCACAGAACCCGCAGTTATCTTTCCCGGTTCTACCCAGAAATCATAGTGTATGGTCTCATTGCCTTCCTCATCGACAGCGGTGGACAGCTTGACGTTTTTCAGGCTTACACGGTTTCCGTCCCTTACGACCACCATATCATAAACGCCGTCCTCGTCATTTGTGAATTTATAGGACATATCCATCGAGGTGAATATCCTCATGCCGTTTATGGCGATTATCTCATCACCCACCTCAAGTCCTGTTTCATGGCTGACTGCGCCTTCCTCAAACTTTGAAACGGTAGTGGTCACGATAGCATCGGAGGTCGCTGTCTGCACCATCAGCAGCACAAGTCCCAGTATCATATTCATGCACACGCCTGCCACCACGATTATCATTCTGCGCCATACAGCTTTCTGGCAGAACGCCCTGCCGTCAGCGCTTTCCTTGTCCTCGCCCTCCATCGCACAGTATCCGCCGATGGGGAAAACACGCAGCGCATAAAGTGTCTCGCCCTTTTTCTTCTTGAAAATGGCGGGACCCATGCCTATCGCAAATTCGTTCACCCTTACGCCGTTTGACTTAGCGGCGATAAAGTGTCCAAATTCATGGATAGTTATTATAAGACTGAAAATAATTATTGCTATTACTATACTCATTGATACTGCCCTTCTTCTATTCTCTTAGCCACATAAGCCCTTGCCGCTTTATCAGCCGCAAGTATGTCATCTACGTTTTCTATTTCTTTGTTTTCCGTATTTTCCAGCACTTCGGTGACAAGTTCACCGATGCTGAGAAAGCTTATCTTTCCTGCCAGGAATGCAGCAACAGCCTGTTCGTTAGCGCCGTTAACAGCCGCAGGGAGTATGCCGCCCTCGGTGACTGCCTTTATGCAGGCTGTCAGGCACTTGAATGTCTCATAGTCGGGGCTTGCAAAGGTAAGCTTGCCGTAGTCGGTCAGTGAAAGGTGCCTTACATCGCAGTGCACCCTGTTCGGGTAAAGCAAGGCATACTGTATGGGTATCTTCATATCGGGTACGCCAAGCTGTGCTATCACCGAGTTGTCCTCGTATTCGACCGCTGAATGTATAACGCTTTCACGGTGTACGACTATCTCTATCTGTTCGGGTCTCAGGTCGAACAGCCACATTGCTTCGATAAATTCCAGACCCTTGTTCATAAGTGTAGCCGAGTCGATGGTTATTTTATTGCCCATAGACCAGTTAGGGTGGTTGAGTGCCTGTTCGACCGTGACACTACGGAGTTCTTCGGTGGTCTTGCCGTAAAAAGGTCCGCCCGAAGCTGTCAGTATGATACTTTTGATGCGGTTCATACTGTTGCCCTGCCTTGACTGGAATATGGCAGAATGTTCGCTGTCCACAGGGTATATCCTGACGCCCTTCTCCTTAGCTGCATTTATGACCAGCTTTCCCCCTGCCACAAGGGTCTCCTTATTTGCAAGGGCGATATCCGTGCCGTGTTCGATGGCAGTAAGGGTAGGCACCAGCCCGACCATGCCGACCACAGAATTAAGCATTATATCCACGCCGTCAAGAGAAGCTATGGTTTTAAGACCTTCCATTCCCGTCAGCAATGTAACGCCTTTGCCTGCCAGCAGCTGTTCAAGTTCACCCAGTTTGCATTCATCATAAATGCAGGCATACTCAGCCCCGAACTCTGCGACCTGACTTGCAAGCAGCTTTACGTTCGAGTGTGCAGCAAGTGCCTTTACCTTGATATTATGCTCTTTGCAGACCTCCAATGCCTGCGTGCCGATAGAACCTGTTGACCCTAAGATACTGATAGTTTTCATGAAAATAACCCCTGTCAAAAACGTTCAAAAGGGGTAAGCCGTTTTCAGACCTGCCCCTTGAAATTATTAAGATATGGTGATAAGCAGTCCCTGCGATGCAAGGTAGTACATGAACGGCACCACCAGCAGTGCGCTGTCGAACCTGTCCATTACACCGCCGTGTCCGGGCATGATCTTGCCATAGTCCTTGATGCCTGTCTGCCTTTTTACCATAGAAGCAGTCAGGTCACCCACAAGACCGATAAGTGCAGCAGCCATTCCTGCCAGGAACACCATGATGTACCTGACCTTGAAGCCGTCATTTATGCCGTCAAACACAAGGCTTACTATCACAAGTAAAAGTCCGTTTGTGATAACACCGCCCACAAGTCCTTCGAGGGTCTTGTTAGGGCTTATCTCAGGCCAGGGGTGATGCACCTCTCTGCCTGTCTTGTT
Source organism: uncultured Ruminococcus sp. (assembly GCA_946544695.1). Lineage (GTDB taxonomy): Bacteria > Bacillota > Clostridia > Oscillospirales > Ruminococcaceae > Hominimerdicola. Next base: position 3,695 of record CAMNMO010000265.1, read on the forward strand.
GAAGAAAGTGCCCACGAAGTAAGCGCCGCTGTCAGCCAGCCATGCAGCAGCCAGCGACAGTACCACCAGATACACCTGCGCCCTGCCCTGCGACTTCTCGGGCACGAACGCAACCAGTTCGTTATCCTGTGCCAGTCTTATAAGCATATTGAAAGAATAGCTTATAAGCACAGTTATGCCCAGCATACCGAAAAACTCGGTAAAATCACACCTCTTGTGGTCCCTGAGATACAGTATGCACATCGCCAGCACAAAAATACCAAGATAGAACCTGTAACTGAAAAAGTACAGTGTATCCAGCCTGAACATGAAAAATGCAGCAAGCGCATCGACGCCTGCAAAAGTCAGGCAGGCTATCATCTGGTGCTTGAACTTGTCATAGCCCACTGCCTTGAAAAGTTCCATGACAGCGATGACCGAAAGTGCGCCAACAGCCAGATTTATCAAAATAGTTGAATGGAACGCCACGAGGACGACGGCAAGTACCAGCGCCACCGCAGCGGAAATTATTCGGGTCGACATTCCTTAAATTCCTCCGAATCTTCTGTTTCTTTCGCAAAAATCAAGTATCGCTCTGTCG
>CAMNMO010000266.1 GCA_946544695.1 uncultured Ruminococcus sp.
AGTAGTAAGCATAACCATTCGCCTCAGTTCTGAACTGGCTGCCTGTTATCTCACCGCTGATCTCACCCGCAACTGCGTTGCGCACTGTGTTCTCCAGATCGGAGATGTCCACCTTGCTGCTGTCATCATCGTCAGAAGCCTGTGAACTGCTGCTTTCGCTGCGGCTTGTGGGATCAAGGTCAGCGTAATTTACTGCGCTGCTGTCACTGTCGCCCTGCGAAGAATCACTGTCATCACCGAGTACAACGCTGCTGTCGGACTGACTGTCGGTATCGGAAGAAACATCATTGTTATCACTGTCAGTCTCTGCAGAAGTAGGTGTCTCATCAGGAACAACTGCGGGCTGCTGCTCGTCGGGCTGTGTATCAGCGGGCTGTTCGGCTGCGCTTTCCTGTTCTGCCGCTGCACTTACGGAAGCTGTGGGTGCAGAACTGTTTGCACCGTTATTGCTGCCCTTCTTGCCAAACAGCTTCATGCCAAGAATGATAGCTGCGATAACAACTATCAGCACACATACTGTTATGACTGCTGTGATTATGAACAGACGCTTTCTTGCATCATTGTCCTCATAATCCTCGTAATCATCATCGTCGTCATCATCGCCGTAGTCATAATCATCGAAGCTGCTGCCCGAAAATACATCGTCAGCACCCGCATCGGCGACCACGCTGTTCTTGCCGTCACCATTCTCAGGCAGAACGAAGCGCTTTGTCCTGTCATCTTCGGGCTTTGCAAAGACCTTAGTCCTGTCATCGTCAAGTCCCGAATCGGCAGTCATATTACCGTCCTCGTCGATAAGCAGGTTGTGGCAGTACTTACACAGCACAGCCTCCCCCGAAAGTTCCTTACCGCAGTACGGACAAATCTTCTTTTTCATTATATAACCATTCCCCTCAGTTTGATAATACACAATAATACATGTCTCTCAAAGAACACAAATATATCATAGCACAAAAAATCGCAAAAATCAACCGTTTTTAACAAAAAAATCCTATTTTTTTCACAGCAACGTCAAATTGTACAAAAAAATCGACTTTTTCGCAGCGATTTCGCAAAAGAGTTCAAGGTTTTCAAATAAAGAGTTATCAGCTCTTTCTGCGTCTTATCTGAATGCCGCCGATACTGGTAACATCTGACAGGCTGACGCTCTTATCCTGCTTTCTGCCCTGTTTTCTGTCCTTGCCGCCACGCCTTTTTTCGGGCTTGGGTGCTGCGGGCTTTGAGGGATCCTTCATTGTAAGCGATACTCTGCCACGCTCCATATCCACATCGAGCACCCATACCTTGACAACGTCACCGACTTTTACTACCTCCAGCGGGTGCTTGATGAACTTGTCGCACAGCTGCGAGATGTGCACCAATCCGTCCTCATGCACGCCGATATCCACGAAAGCGCCGAAATCTATGACATTTCTCACAGTTCCCATGAGCTCCATGCCCGGTGTCAGGTCCTTGAGCTCCATAACATCACCGCTCCTCATCAGCGGAGGAGGGAGCTCGTCACGGGGGTCACGTCCCGGCTTTTCCAGTTCCTTGACTATATCGGTCAGTGTGGGCAGACCCGTATCCAGCTCCTTAGCAAGCTCTGCAAGGTCCTGTCCCTTCATGGCTTCCGTGAGCTTTTCGGTATCTCCCACATCGCTTTCAGCCACGCCGCACTTGTCCAGCAGTGCCTTTGCAGCAGCATAGCTTTCGGGGTGTATGCCTGTATTGTCAAAGGGATTTTTAGCTTCGGGCACTCTCAGGAAGCCTGCACACTGCTCATAAGCCTTTGCGCCCAGCTTCTTGACCTTCAGCAGCTGCTTTCTGTCGGTAAAAGCGCCGTTTTCTTCACGGTAGAGCACGATGTTCTTAGCCACCGCAGAATTGATGCCTGCTATATATGACAGCAGCGAGTAGGACGCTGTATTCACATCTACGCCCACAGAGTTAACGCAGTCCTCCACCACGCCTTTCAGCGCATCGTCCATACGTGCTTTGGGCATATCGTGCTGATACTGTCCCACGCCGATAGCCTTAGGGTCTATCTTGACAAGTTCAGCCAGAGGGTCCTGCAAACGCCTTGCGATGGACACTGCCGACCTGAGCGAAACATCATAGTCGGGGAATTCCTCAGCTGCCAGCTTTGAAGCGGAGTAAACCGAAGCACCTGCTTCCGAAACCACCATGTAGCTTACCTTGCGGTCGATGCTGCGCAGCAGTTCGGCTGTGAATTCTTCGGTCTCACGGGAAGCTGTACCGTTGCCGATGGCGATGGTAGTCACATTGTGCTTCTTTATCATCTCCGTGATGACCCTTCTTGCTTCCTCCTTGCGGCGCTCGCCCTGTGTCAGATAGACTATGCCTGTATCCAGCACCTTGCCTGTCTCATCGACAACGGCGCACTTACAGCCGTGTAAGTATCCGGGGTCAAGTCCCAGGGTGACCGTATTCTTCACGGGCGGTGCCATCAGCAGCTGTCTCAGGTTAGATGAGAACACCTTGATAGCGCCCTCCTGTGCGTTCTGCGAAAGTTCAGCCCTTATCTCACGTTCAACGCTGGGTGCGATAAGTCTGTCAAAGCTGTCATCGCATGCCGCAGCCACCAGCTTACCGCAGGCAGAATCGTTCTTCACATACTGTCCCCGACACAGTTCCTCACCCTTGCCCTCGGGGATATCTATGCTTACCTTCAGCGCACCTTCCTTTTCGCCACGGTCAAGGGCAAGCACCCTGTGTCCCGCAGTCTTGGATACGTTCTCCGAATACTCAAAGTAGTTCTTGTAGACCACATCAGCGTCCTCAGAAGCGGCAGAAGATGATATCTTGCCCACCTTGCCATAAGCTTCACGCAGCATTTTTCTCAGTTCCGCATTATCCGAAACGTCCTCAGCGATGATATCCATAGCGCCCTGAACAGCAGCTGCCGCATCTGCAACGCCCTTTTCTTCACTTACAAAAGCCTGTGCCTCTGAATCGGGGTCGGTGTTTTCATTCTGCGCCAGTATCAGTTCAGCCAGCGGTTCAAGACCCTTCTCCCTTGCAACTGAAGCCCTTGTCTTACGCTTGGGCTTGTACGGACGGTAGATATCCTCGACCTCAACAAGTGTGACAGCCTTTTCGATGGCAGCAGCGATCTCGTCTGTCATCTTCTCCTGCTCGGTTATGGCATTTATTACCTCCTGCTTGCGCTTTTCCAGATTGCGCAGATATGTCAGCCTGTCAAACAGTTCACGTATCACCTGGTCGTCCAGCGAACCTGTAACTTCCTTACGGTAACGGGCAATGAAAGGTATGGTCTTGTCATCGTCCAGCAGTGCAACAGTGTTGTCCACCTGTTCCTGTCTGAGTGAGAATTCCTGTGCGAGTATCTTGTTTATTTCCATTGATTTTTCTCCTTTTTATTTCTTTGAAATTTTATTATAACACATTCCGAAAATTTTTGCAAGCAAAAAGTCTGCCCTGCCACGGAAATCAATTTTTGCATAATACAAAGGTTTGAACATGCATTACGGCTGTAAAATATGGTGTTGAGTGTATTCTCCCCCGCCGTACGGCAAATGCGTGAACGCATGGGAGAATACACAAAATACAGCTTTGTTTTGTCAAAATTGATTTCCGTGCTGCCCTGCATGAAGACAGTCATTTTACACATTGCACTGTATCTTCAGCGGCAGCTTATGTTTTATTCACAAAAAGAAATTCCCCCGCAGCCTGCGGGGGAAATATATCGCTGTTACTGTTGATTCACAGTTCCTTTATGCCCTTGACGTGCGCTGCTATCTTTGAGATATCCACCACATTTATGACTGTATCAGCATTCACATCGGCACGCAGCTTTTCATCATCTGTCAGTTCCTTGATGCCCTTTACATGTGCAGCGACCTTTGCTATGTCGGTGACATTCACAAAGCCGTCATTATTCACATCACCCAGAAGTCCGTGTGTTTCTTCATCGCTTGTGGGAGTTTCGGGTTCGGCGGGTACTTCCTTTTCTTCATCTGATGTGGGCTCGCTGTCGGTGACACTGCTGTCATCGGCAAGCTTATCTTCGTCCGCAGGCTTGTCCTCAGCGGCAGTCGGCTCTGTATCAACAGGCTCGTCCTCCTCGTGAGTAGGCTCCTCATCTGCGGCAAGCTTTGGTATCTCCTCAGTCTCGGTGGTACCGCAGACCTCGCATTCATGCATCTTTACGCCATTCTCTGTTTCGCTGGGTTCGATGACTGTTACCCATTCATCAAAATGATGACCCGCTGCGGGAAGTATCTTTTCTT
>CAMNMO010000267.1 GCA_946544695.1 uncultured Ruminococcus sp.
AAAAATGTGCGAAGCTGTGGGACTGGAGGTAGCAAGGCTGAAAAGGACTTCGATCGGTCCGCTGAAGCTGGGCATGCTCAAGCCGGGCGAATGGCGTGAGCTGAAGCCCGACGAACTTCGTGCCATAAGAACGGCGATAACTAAAGGTAAATGACGGAGGTGCTGCTTATGTTCAAACGGCTTGCGGCTGCGCTGACAGCCTGTGCTGCTGCGCTGACCCTTACAGGGTGCAGCCTGACAGAGCGTGATACGATCGAGGAAGCAAGAGAAGTCCCCGTGCCGCCCAAAATGGTATTTCTGGGGGACTCGATAGCTGCGGGCTACGGGCTTGAGGGCTATGACAAGGCTGACCTTTACCACTGTGATTCATACGCAAACATACTGTGCAGCGACTACACCGAGCTGCTGAAAGATGAATGCGGTCACACCATGATAAACGACGCTGTATCGGGCGATACCTCGCAGGACCTCATCGACCTGCTGGAAAGCGGCGAACTGGACGATGACCTGAAAGACAGCGACGCTGTGGTGGTATCCATCGGCGGCAACGATGTGCTGCACATAATCTTCGGGGCGGCTGAAACGCTGGGCTGGGACGAGGAAAAAGGCGACTTCGATTTCAGCCGTGTGGACATAAAAAAAGCTCTCAGCGCACTGACCTCCATGAGCGATGATATCGACGAGGCGCTGAAAGGCTATGAGACCAACCTTGTCACCATAACCGACCTGCTGCATGAAAAGACAGACGGCGAGATCTACGTGCAGACCCTCTACGATCCTGTGGAGTATTTCAAGGACTGGAAGATGCTGGTAGATTACGCAGATGAGAAGATAGACGACTTCAACAAGATAGTCAAGGACGGTGCCGAGAAAGACGGCGTGCACAACTACACCGTCATAGATGTGGGCAACCAGTTCGAGGGCAGGAACTCGCAGCTGACCAACATGGCAGACTACGATATCCACCCCAACGCCGACGGTCACAAGGTGATAGCCGAGACTGTTGACAAGGAACTGCGCAAGGGTCATTACAGCTATGTGGTGACTGTACAGGGTGAAGAACATCTTTCGGCTGACGGCATAAGGCTGATAGTTTTCGGTGTGATAGCACTGTGCGTCATCATCTCGGTGGTCGTTATTGCGATAAAACAGCTTAAAAACAAAAAGGACGAGGTCTGATATGACTGCTGCCGTTCCTGCAAAGGGGACGGCAGTTTTTTTGTGCAAAAAAGGAACAGCAAAGCCAAAGCCCTGCTGTCCCCCGAAAAGACTTACTTATCATTTTTGCTGCCGTCGGTGTACATGTACTTGTTCTCAAAGTCGTCAAGCGGCATAGCCTTGTCGAAAAGCCAGCCCTGCGCCTTTGTGTAACCGCTCTGGCAGAGTATGGCAGCCTGCGCATCTGTCTCGACGCCCTCAAAGATTATGTCCTTGTTGGCAGTGTCGATAAGGCTGCACATGTTCGCCACGAAATCACGGTCGTTCTTGTTGCGCTCGATATTGTCGATGAATGACTTGTCTATCTTCACGATATCGACAGGTGCATTCATAAGCACGCTGAGCGTCGAATAGCCGATGCCGAAATCATCTATGCTGACCTTGAAACCCTCATTGCGCAGCCTGTCCATCACCGAGAACAGCGCCTGAGTGTCCCCCGAAAAGCAGGACTCGGTTATCTCCAGTTCAACGAAGCCCTTGTCAACATCGTACTTGTTGGCAGTCTCTATCAGGCTTTCGACAAACTTGGGCTGCGTGATATGGTGCTGGCTGAAATTCACCGAGACAGGCAGCAAGTTCCTGCCGTCACGCTTCCACTTCTCCAGCGTCCTCAGCACTTCCTCGTATATGAAGAAATCCAGTTCGTCTATATAGCCCACCTTTTCAAGCACAGGTATGAACTCGAAGGGCATTTTGTAGGTGCCGTTGGGATTGCGCCACCTTGCCAGCGCCTCCGCACCGATGATGACCCTCTTTTCCAGATGGAACTTGGGCTGTAAGAACATCTCGATCCTGCGGTTGTCGAGTGCTGCATGCAATTCGTTGCATATCGACTGTTCGTAAAGCTTCTGCATGCGCATTCTCTGGGAATATATGCCGCAGATTATGCTGGACGAATGCTTTACGCTGCGCCTTGCCAGATTTGCATTGTCGATGGCGGTGTTAAGCTCCACCTCGCCCTCGGGCAGAATGTACATTCCGCAGGAGATGCGGATATCGCCCGACGGGAACAGCGTTTTCTGCGAAGCTGTGAACCTCATGTTCTCATCTTCGATACTTTTTATCAGCTCAGCCCTTGTGGCTGCTGCGCACAGAGTTATGAAAAAGTCGGAATATATCCTGCACCCCATAACAAAGGTGCTGCCGTGTTTAAGGCTTTCGGCATAATCCCTCAGCATACCGTTGCCCGTCTCATAGCCGAAGTTCTCATTGACATAGGAAAAGTCGTTGATATCCGAATATACCAGCGCATATACCTTCCCCGCCTCACGCCTGTTCAGCAGATTCGCAGCCTCCTGCGTGAATCCCTTGCGGTTATACAGCCCTGTCAGCTGGTCGGACCGCAGCAGGTACTTGATGTACTCAGAGTCACTGTCTGCCTTGGTGGTCAGCGTTTTCAGCTTCTGTATGTTCGACAGCCGCCCGAACACCTCAGCCACCTCACCGCTTTCATCTGCAAAGCTTATGTAGGCATCGCTGTACCAGCAGTAGTCATCGTCATACGCCTTCGTGCGGAACTCCATAGTCCCCCTGACAGGGGCTTTGAGCGCCTTATCCCACTCATCGAAATACGCCTTCGCATCATCGGGGTGCAGGAATTCTTCCGCAGCCCTGCTGCCCAGGAAATTCTCCAGGCAGTTGTCATAATCCAGCCTGAACCTGGTTATGCTGACCGTCAGGTGCATCACATCGTGTCTGACATCATAATCGTAATACACATCGTCGGTATTCTCGGCTATCATGCGCAGCTTTTCACGCTGTTCGCCTATCTCACGCATCAGCTTTTTCTGCGCACCGTCCAGTCTGTCATGGCAGCGGCAGTCGGTGAACACCGCCCTTACACGGCTGATATCGTCCGCAACGCCGCATACATGCACGAACATCACTCTGCCGTCACGGGCACGCATGGGCTGCCTTATGCAGAACGACCTGCGCTCCTTCCAGGCATCTGTCAGCATCTCCTCGGTGCGCTCACGGTACTCCTTATCAAAAAGCGAATATACTGTAAGTCCGTTCTCCTTCACATAGTCGGTACTGTACCCTGTAAAGTCGAAAAAATCTTCGTCCACACAGGTTATGGCACCGCCGTCGGAAAGGTCAAAACAGCATACCCCCGCTTTCAGCCTGTAAGTATCTTCCATACACTCACCCCCTTTTTGACCCGCAAGGGCGTACTGATACAGAACGCCGTCATCATGCGCACGCACAGTGACATCGACGTTCGGCATATCATATAGTTCCCATCTATGGTCATTATATCATGATTCAATACATTTTTCAAGAGGTTTGTGAATTTTTTATTTATAATGAACAATTTTGCAGGCGGATTTTTTACAATTCACCAAATGTAAATTTTCCGTCATCAAGAATGAGATAGCTGTGTGCCGAGCCTTCTTTCGGTATTGACACCGAACCCGGGTTGACATAAGTGAAGCTGCCGTGCTCCTCAATGACAGGAACGTGCGTGTGCCCGTGCAGCAGGATGTCTCCCCTGCCCAGCGGCGGCAGTTTTTCGCAGTTGAAATTGTGTCCGTGGGTGGCGAATATTGTTAAACCGTCGGCATATATCAGGGCATATTCCGCCAGCACGGGGAACTCCAGCACCATCTGGTCAACCTCGGTATCGCAGTTGCCACGCACGCAGAGAATGCTGTCCTTATGGGCATTCAGCATGGCTATGACCTTTTTGGGTGCGTACTCATCGGGCAGGTCGTTTCTTGGACCGTGATACAGCAGGTCGCCCAGCAGCACCAGTTTTTCAGCACCGCTGTTCTCATAAGCGGCGAGCATTTTTTCACACCACAGCGCCGAACCGTGGATATCGGAAGCGATAAACAGTTTCATAAATATTACCTTTCTATCGTATATTAAACGTCGGAGTTCTTCGGATAAAACGCAAAAACAAACAGCAAAGCAGTATGGCACCGCTTTGCTGTCGGGATATTTCTCATTCCGCAGACCGCCGCAGCGCACGGAAATCAATTTTGACAAAACACAGCTGTATTTTTGTGTATTCCCCCCGCC
>CAMNMO010000268.1 GCA_946544695.1 uncultured Ruminococcus sp.
AGTTCTTGTGCAAGTTCACCGAAGCTTTTCACAAAGCCGTCCTCCGCCGAAACAGCAAGCGCATTCAGTTCATCAGCGTCCTGCGGGATATCGTAACCGCAGTTCCACATTTCGGGGAACAGTGCTATATCAGCCCCCATAGCCTTAGCCTTGCGGCAGGCATCAAGCCCCGCTGAAAGCTGTCCGCTGACTGTCCCGCAGGGGAGAAGCTGTATAAATGCCAGCTTTAAGTTCATGTTACGACCTCCCAAAGATACAGATAATATTATTATACAATATGAATGCGCATTTTGCAATAGCTGCGGAAGATTTTTTTCGCATCGGAAGAACAAAACATCATCAGTCGGATGATCTGCCGGTCTTGCCTGTACAATAATTGGAAAAATGTAATACTTTGGCAATTTTTATAAAAAGTTGCTTTATGCCTATTGCAATTCAGTGCGAAATATGGTATAATATCATTATATATGAAATAATGTATCACTGACTTGTGAAAAATCACATCAAACGAAGGCAGCTAAGGGCTGTCTTGCATGAAAGGAAAGATCGCTATGAAAAAACTGATGCTTGGCAATGAGGCTTTTGCCAGAGGTCTGTATGAGGCAGGCTGTAAGGTCGTTTCATCATACCCCGGTACACCCTCTACCGAGATAACCGAGGCTGCTGCAAAGTATGATGAGATCTATGCTGAGTGGGCACCGAACGAGAAAGTTGCAATGGAGGTAGCACTGGGCGCTTCCATCGCAGGCGTTAGAAGCTTCTGCGGAATGAAGCACGTTGGTCTGAACGTTGCTGCCGACCCGCTGTACACCGCAGGCTACACAGGCGTTACAGGCGGTATGGTAATAGCTGTTGCCGATGACCCAGGTATGCATTCTTCACAGAATGAGCAGGATTCCCGTCACCATGCAGCTGCATCTAAGACCATGATGATAGAGCCTTCTGATTCTTCTGAGTGCAAGGAGTATACCAAGATGGCTTTCGAGCTGTCTGAGAGATTCGACGTTCCCGTTATCGTGAGAATGTCCACAAGAGTTGCACACTCGCAGTCGGCTGTTGAGCTTTGCGACAGGGAAGAGCGTGAAGCTATCCCCTACGAGAAGAACGCTGCCAAGTATGTTATGATGCCCGGCAACGCTATCCGCAGACATCCCATCGTTGAGGACAGAATGAGAGCTATTGCCGAGTACGGTGAGTCATGTCCCCTGAATACTGTTGAGGATAACGGCGCTGAGATAGGTGTTGTTACTGCGGGTATCTGCTATCAGTACGCAAAGGAAGCACTGGGCGATCAGGTAAATTACCTGAAACTGGGTATCGTAAACCCCATGCCCGTTCAGATAATAAAGGACTTTGCCGCTAAGTGCAAGCGTGTCATCGTTATCGAGGAGCTTGATGACGTTATCGAAACACACTGCAAGAAGAACGGCATCGACTGTCAGGGCAAGGAACTGTTCGGCTGGCTGGGCGAGATAAGCCAGACCAAGATACGTGAGCAGGTGCTGGGTATCAAGCCTGAGTTCGATACCTTTGAGGATACCGTGCCCGTAAGACCCCCCGTTATGTGCGCAGGCTGCCCCCACAGAGGTCTGTTCTATTGCCTGAGCAAGCTGAAAGTCACCGTTTCGGGCGATATCGGCTGCTATACTCTGGGCGCTACCGCTCCTCTGTGCGCTATGGATTCCACCATTTGCATGGGCGCTTCCATTTCTGCACTGCACGGTTATAACAAGGCACTGGGCGCTGAGGCTGAGAATAAGTCGGTTGCCGTTATCGGTGACTCCACCTTCATGCACAGCGGTATGACAGGTCTTGTAAATATCGCATACAATGCCACAAATTCCACCGTTATCATTCTGGATAACTCCATCACAGGCATGACAGGTCACCAGCAGAACCCCACCACAGGCAAGAACCTCAAGGGCGACCCTGCTGCTGCGGTAAATCTGGAAGACCTCTGCCACGCTATCGGTATCAAGAGCGTGCGTGTGGTAGACCCCTATCACATGGCTGAGACAGAAGCTGTCATCAAGGAAGAACTGGCTAAGGAAGAACCTTCCGTTATCATTTCAAGACGTCCCTGCGCTCTGCTGAAATACGTCAAGCACAAGCCCGCACTGCACTGCGACACCGACAAGTGCGTAGGCTGCAAGCAGTGCCTGAAGATAGGCTGTCCCGCTATCAGCATACACAATAAAAAGATGGTGATAGATCATACTCAGTGTGTAGGCTGCGGCATCTGCACCGAGATGTGCAAGCTTGGTGCAATAAAGGGCACAGAGGAATAACTGTTGTATCTTGATGATCGTGATAATAAAATTATCGGAACAGTGGGTGCTGCTGTCGGCTGCCTGATGACCATCGGCGGCTATATGGCGCTTCGTAAGCTTGATGTTTTGACCAGTGATGAATAAAGAGGGAAACTATGAAGCGTGTTCTGTATATAAATGAGATATTGCTTTGTGCTGTATATATCACTCTCACTTCTATGCATCTGTACACATTCTACGAAAAATGGTTCACATGGTATTATATTGTGGCTTACGTGATCTACGGCATATCAGCAGTTCTTCTGACAAATTTTCTTATTAGCAATCTTAAATCTAAAGATGGCAGACCGTCTGCAAAGGAAATGATATTCGGCACTGTTTTTGCGCTGCCGCTGTTCTTTATGGCTGCGTTGAACTTTCTCCCATCAGGGCGCTATAAGTTATGGATACTTTTGACCATTTTGGTGACGATCATCGTTCTTGCGGCAATATGGTTCAAGGGAAGATCAAAGTATGTGTTGATAGGGATATTTGTTGTGCAGACTGTATTGCTGCTTGGCGCATATATTATCAACGCAATGAGCCGTGTGCCTATGGGAACGGGATATTCTCGTGAATACATGGAAACCCACAAATGGGAATTTTTTATAGCCGAAAACGGTGGGGCGGCACAGCTGAGTGCGGTACCGACGATGATCGCTTTTCTGCTGGCAGACAGATCCTGCGATAAGATGATCTATGAAAATATTTAAGATGATATGATAGGTTTAACATAATTATGTTAACAAAGGAGTTGTAATATAAATGGAAACTAAATCTGTAATGATAGTCGGCGTTGGCGGACAGGGTTCGCTGCTGGCTTCAAGGATATTGGGCAACGTGCTGCTGTCACAGGGCTTTGATGTAAAAGTCAGCGAGGTGCACGGCATGAGCCAGAGAGGCGGCTCGGTCGTTACTTATGTCAAGTATGGCGACAAGGTATATTCGCCCGTCGTTGAAAAGGGCGAGGCTGATATAATAATCAGCTTTGAGCAGCTGGAGGCTGCAAGGTATGTGCAGTACCTGAAAAAAGGCGGTCATATCGTGACCTCCACCCAGCAGATAGACCCCATGCCCGTTATCAACGGCACTGCTGTTTATCCCGATGAGATAATACCTAAGCTGAAGGCACAGGGCATTGATGTTGTCGATGTCGATGCGCTGACACTGGCTGAGCAGGCAGGCACTTCAAAGGCATCAAACGTGGTGCTGATGGGTGTTGTGTCCAAGAAAATGGACTTTACTGAGGACGTATGGCAGCAGGCGCTGGAGCAGTGCGTGCCCGCTAAGTTCCTTGAGCTTAACAGGAAGGCTTTCGCACTGGGCAGAGAACAGGCTTGAACCAAGCGATAATAACAGACTTCTCGCTTTCCCCGCATGGGGAGAGCGGCTGTTTGCGGTCAGGCTGATTTAGCCGTTTAAAACAGCAGGAAGTTAAAGGAAAATATAGTAAACTATTGGCGGGGGAGCCCGTACTGATAATAAAGGAGTTGATGATCCAATGGCGACAGAAAAGATCTATTGGAACAAAGAGATCGAAACGATGGAACCTGACAAGATGAAAGCTTTGCAGAGTGAACGTCTTGTTAAGCAGGTGAAGCATGTCTGGAATGATATGCCCTACTATCGTCACCTTATGGAAGAAAAGGGTGTTACACCCGACGATATCAAGGGTATCGAAGATCTGCACAAGCTGCCTTTCATCTCGAAAGCAGACCTGCGTGACAACTATCCTGACGGACTGCTGGCAGTGCCCAAGTCAGAATGCGTGAGGATACATGCGACAAGCGGTACCACAGGCAAGAGAGCCATTGCGTTCTATACTCAGAATGACCTGGATATGTGGGAAAACTGCGTTGCAAGGGCGATAACTGCTGCGGGCGGCACTAAGGAAGATGTGGTGCACATCGCTTACGGCTACGG
>CAMNMO010000269.1 GCA_946544695.1 uncultured Ruminococcus sp.
GAAGCATAGCTTCGCTGGGTATATTCCCCGCAGTTGACCCGCTGGAGTCCACCTCACGCATACTGACCCCCGAGATAGTGGGCAACGAGCATTATCAGGTGGCAAGACAGGTACAGTCCATATTGCAGAGATATGTTGAATTGCAGGATATCATCGCCATCATGGGTATGGACGAGCTTTCCGACGAGGACAAGCTGACCGTATCGAGAGCGAGAAAGATACAGCGTTTCCTGTCGCAGCCTTTCTTTGTGGCTGAGCAGTTCACAGGCTATAAGGGCAAGTATGTTCCTCTGAAGGAGACCATACGTGGTTTCAAGGAGATAATCGAGGGCAAGCATGATGACCTGCCCGAGAGTGCGTTCCTGTTTGTGGGAACCATAGATGAGGCTGTGGAGAAGGCGAAGAAGTCCGCCGAAGAAGAATAACGAAAGGCGGCAGCTATGGCAGTATTCAAGTTAAAGGTACTGACCCCCGAGAAGGTATTCTTTCAGGGCGAGACCGAACAGCTTATAGCTAAGACCACCTCGGGCTATGTGGGCATACTCAAGGGACATGCGCCTTATGTGGCAAGCCTGGTGCCCGCTGAGATGAAGATAAAGGTGGACGGTGCTTTCCGTTCGGCAGCCATATCCGACGGCGTTGTTAAGGTGTCGGAGGACGATACTGTAACGGTGCTGACCTCTGCGGTCGAATGGTCGGACGAGATAGATGTTGCCCGTGCAGAACGTGCTAAAGAGCGTGCTGAAAAGCAGTTGAAGGCACAGTCGAGCCGCACAGAGTTCGACCTGGCTGAGAGACAGCTGAAAAGGGCGGTCAACCGAATCACGGTGGCAGGAAAAAAATAAAGTTTATATTAAACGTCATAAATTTTCTGACTCATCCCGACCACACAGCCAAATATCGCAGGCAGTGCGGTCGGTCTGAGTGAAAATTTATATGACGTTTACTATACAAGAGCCGATACTGTACAGTGTCGGCTTTTTTGCATATCTTAGCATGAGAAAAAGCCTTCCCCCGCAACTGCGGAGAAAGGCTTTGATATCGTGTTTGTATCGTCAGAGAATTCCGTCCTTCTTTTCATAATCGCTCAGGTCGGGAAGTTCGACCTTGCCGCCTGCTTTCAGGGACTTGACCACAACAGTTTCGGGGTCGCTGTCCTTCGAGAATTTGATGGTGGATATCATCTTGCCGTCCTTGTCAAAGTGGTAAGCGTAGAAAGAACCCGAGTCGTCCTCAGTCTCGTTCTTGTAAACTTCGATGATCTCGCCGTTTTCTTCCTTTGTGCCCATGTACTTGTAGTTCTCACCAAGCATACGGCCTGCGGACTGTGAAGCGCTGTCATTCTTCTCGGTCAATTCGGTGACGGTGTAGGTCATGGTGGCGGTGCTGATGGAGTACAGCTTGCTGTCCTTGATTATGTAATACATGCTGACTTCTTTGCCGCTGTCATCGGTGCCCGACATTTCCATCCTATATTCTTCGCCCTTGACATTCACGCTGAGGGTGGTATCCTTTTCACCCTTCTGGATTATAACGAACTCAAAGTCATCTGAATCCACAAGCTTTCGTGCCTGTGCCATGTATTTGCCCGATGCAAGGGCAGGCAGTTCCCTGATGCCCTTGACATGCGCTGCCACCTGCGAGATATCGGTGACGTTCAGCATGCTGTCACCGTTGACATCGCCCAGCCAGCCGCTGTCTTCGGAAAGGCTGAGACTGCCCTTTACCTGTGCGGCTATCTTGACGATATCGGTAACATCTACCTTGCCGTCACCTGTGACATCACCGCAGACTTCTTTGGTGAGTCCATCGGTTATGTTGTCAAAGCTGTCATCTGCATAAGCAGTCACGCATATTGAAGCGGCTGTGACCGCAGCTGCTGCCGCTGCAAAGATCCTTTTAAAATGCTTATTCATAAATAATCCCTCCGATCAAAGGTATCAGATCTCGTCAGTGTATATGTACCAATTACTGTTCCTGCAATAAACATATACCAATTCGGTCTCGCTGTATTCATCGTCGCCTGTCTCGGTGTATCCCCACCTTACTGCTGCTGCATAAACATCAGTGCCCTCATCTGCGAGATCTGTGAAGTCAGCATATCCCAATATATCCCAATAGTCGATGCTGTCGGGAGAAAGTTCTCCGTTTATCACCTCGTTGACTTTGCCGTCTGCCGCTTTGGAAAGTTCCTCGCATGCGAGTATCTCGTAGCTGTAATTGCGTTCAGCCGGAAAGCCTTTATCAAAATCTCTTTTCTCGTAGGTGTACAGGTCGAAATCCGCAGGCGGATCATCATATTCCGAGAGTTCCCGTGCTTCGATGTCAGAGTACATATCATCGGGGACTTTCAGCCCGAATGCAGTGTCAAAGTCATGGTCGATGAATACCGCATCGAAGTATTTCCCGATGACATTAACTGCATCGTCGCCATGCTGTGCTGTCTCACCCATTCCCGAAATGGTGAAGGTCACCGAAAGTTCGTCGCTGAAATACAGGTCATCGGGGTCGATCGCAGCATCTTCGGCGGTGCCTGTAAGCAGGTTCGCTATCTCTATGCGGTAGCAGTTGTCCTCCTCGTCAAGATTGCCGTACTTCACCTTGTCGGGGTCGAATGCTATCTCTCTGCCGTCAGCCGTTATGCTTACTACTTCGACTTTCAGTTCATCGCCCCTGAAACTGCCCCTGACCTTTTTGTTTATGCCCGCATCATTGCCGTCCTCAAGGAAACCTTCAAGTTCAGCACCGTCAGCGGCAAGGGTGCCGTCCAGCAGACCTGTTATGTCAACGCAGAACATCGTGCAGCCGTAAGCGTCCCTTAGCAGGCTTTCCTCTGTATCCCAGCCCCATACGCTGTCATAGATAAGGCTTTCGTTGCTGCCTGCATCATCGGCTGCCAGCATTTTGTCCCGTTCAATGCTGACGGTATACGTTCCGTCAGCGGTAACGTCTGCATCTGTGCCGAATGAAGGCACGCCCACATATCCCTGACCGTTCCAGTTGCCCCAGTTCATATCGCTGTCGGCAAACATCAGGAATGCGTCACAGCCCTCAAAGCTCTCATCTGCGGTGGCAGGTGCGGCTGGCGTCAGCGACTTCATGCCCTTGACATGTGCGGCGATAAGGGATATATCTGTGACATTCACGCTGCTGTCTGCATTCACATCGGCGCAGGCAAGCTGAGTGTCCTCCAGCATCTTTATACTTTTTACGTGTGCGGCTGTTTTTGAGATATCTGTTACAGTGACTGCACCGTCACCGTTGACATCACCGCTAATCGGATCTGCGGCTGCGGGCAGGGCATAAGCCATGCACCCAAGCAGTGCGGCAGCTGTCAGCAACAGCGCTTTTTTATACATCACGGCACCTCCGTTTGCCTGATAAATAACATATAATTTTTCATGCAGACCACACTGCAAGGCGGGGCGGGCACGAATATGCATGTCATTTAATAAATTTGATCTATGGTCATACTTTAACACACCATTTTATACACAGGTGTAATAAGATAAAAGAATACCATCAACTACTGTTAATGCCCGCTGAAAGGCTGTTCAGTGTGGTGCGTCAGCGGGATGACCATGATTTATTTTCAACTATAATTATACAACAAAGGTCAGCGGTTGTCAACCGATACAGCTTAGGTAAATTGTGGCGGGCCGCTGATATATGTTGTTTCATATACCTATAAAAGCTGAGATATGTGCAGATCATGGCACAGGTGGGCGACATTTGAATGAATGCAGGCGGATCGGTGCGGGAGACCTGATAAAAAATTAATATTTAATTTGCAATATGCCCGTTGACAAATCAAAGAAAATCGTGTATCATTATATGATATTATAAGTAAAAATTAATGACTATGTGGGAGGTAATGTTATGCTCGATACTAACGCAAACAGCAAGTTCGGAAAAGAAGGTCTTACCTTTGACGATGTGCTCCTTATTCCCGGTGAAAGTGACTGCACACCCGATATGGTCGATATCCACACACATCTTACTAAGGATATCGTTTTGAACACACCTATCATGACCTCTGCGATGGATACTGTTACAGAGTCCAAGATGGCTATAGCAATAGCGCGTGAGGGCGGTATAGGCATCATTCACAAGAATATGACCATTGCACAGCAGGCTGAGGAGGTAGATAAGGTAAAGCGTTC
This sequence comes from uncultured Ruminococcus sp., assembly GCA_946544695.1. Classification (GTDB taxonomy): domain Bacteria; phylum Bacillota; class Clostridia; order Oscillospirales; family Ruminococcaceae; genus Hominimerdicola. Next base: position 4,164 of record CAMNMO010000269.1, read on the forward strand.
GGAGAACGGCGTTATAGTCAACCCATTCTCGCTGACCGCCGACAGGACTGTCG
>CAMNMO010000270.1 GCA_946544695.1 uncultured Ruminococcus sp.
CAGCGATGCTCACGCTTGTGCGGAGATACTGCTCAGATATATGGAAAGCGGTGTCAATGTTTCTTCCTACATCAAGAAATACTATCTATAACGGATAACTCAGAGAGCTGTTACACAACGGCTCTTTCTTTTTTGCCGAAATCTTTCAGAAGTACAAATTTTGTCTATCTGAAATGGTATAATAAAATTTTAAAAAAATCGGTCAGAAGTGAAAATTTTGTCTACCTGCTTTGATTATAAGGACAACGAAGGAAAACGCAAAAGGAAATGGATCGGTACGGATCTGCCTGAAAAGTGTGCTAAGAAGGCTTTGAACATCAAGTTCAAGGAGATCGTGGCTGATTTCGCTGACAAGTGGAACAACGATCAGGTGGTAATTCAAGCAATTTATATGTAAGGCTTTCAGGCGGGCAGAACTGATGGAACGGCAGTTTTATAAAATACAAATGCCACGAAGCATTTTGATTTGCTTCGGGGCAAAACTATTGTTTGGATTTTTAGTTTTGCCGAATGAAATGTATTATGCCTGAAGTTCACCCGTGCCCTTGTCTGAAAATCGGGTGAAGATTTTGTTAAAATGGTTGCATTGAGCGAGAAAATGTGGTATACTATTTTTTGTGACGATAATTGTTATCGTTGTTATTCTGATGATTTTCAAGAAAGGATCTGCGCTTGCATGAGTACCAAAAGCTCGGAAAACAGATATGTACCCGACAGAACACGCAGGATAGCCAGACACAGAAGTGCCAGAAACGCTTTGTCTGCCTTTATCTGCACCGCAATTGTGGGCGTGGGCTTTTCGGGGCATCTTATTTATCAGTCATATTATTCCGTAGGCTGGCATACTCACGCTGAAGGTACCTATTATATATCTCCCGAGACTAAGGAAAGGGTCACAGGTTACCAGATGATAGATAACACCTGCTACCTTTTTGATGACGAAGGAATAATCCTTGAACCTGGCTGGCATGATTTCCGTGGAGACACCTACTATCTCGGAAAAGACGGCATTATCCAGCGTGGCACTGTTGAAGTTGACGGCGTGAAATACTACTTCTCCACCGAGTCGGGCGTGTTCAGGACAGGTCTTGTCAATATCAACGGTGATGAGTATTATTTTGATGAACATGGTTTCCCGGGGTCGGGCTTTTCGGGCAACTCCTATTTTGATGAGAACGGAAAGCAGTACCGTGGCTGGGTAAATGTTGGTGGTTCGCAGTATTATTTCAAGAACGACGGCAAAATGGCAGTCGGTTTCTATGAGATAGAGGGCGAGGTCTACTACTTCGATAAAGAAGGCAAGATGGCTACTGACTGGGCAGTCATAGGCGGAAACAGATACCTGTTCAATGAAAACGGCGTTATGCACCGTGGCTGGATCGAAAAGGACGGCAAGTATTTTTACGCCGATGATGAAACAGGTGCCTGCGCAAAAGGCTTCTATCAGATTGACGGCAAAACCTATTATTTCGATGATAAGTCGGAAATGGTAAAGAACTGGAAAGAGATAGACGGCATGATGTACCATTTCTCGACCGACGGCATAATGACGACCGGATGGTATGAGGAAGAACAGCATAAATACTATTTCAATGAAAAAGGCGAAGCCGCTAAGGGCTTTGTGGAGATAGACGGCGAAAACTACTATTTTGATGAACATTACAGGCTGATGGACGGCTGGCAGACCATCAACGGTATCAGGTATTATTTCGGACGTGGCGGCGTTGTGGCAAGCGGCTGGGTCGATCTTATCAGTGATGAATATATCCCCGATACACAGGAACTTGCATCGCTGACTTATTATTTTGATCCCGAGACACATGAGGCTGCTTACGGCTGGACAGCCATCGACAGTGAATCTGCCGATGTAAAGCTGTTCAAAAAGGATATGTCAGACCTGCGCAAGTTCAACAAGATGACCGCCGATGAGATATATAATCTTATGGGCGATGACAGAACACGTTACTATTCGCTTATGGATAAGTACCGTGACGGCACTATGGATAGCTTCCAGAAAAATGTTTACGATCTTTTCGGCGGAGATGTGCTTTCAGACTATTATTTTTACAGTGACAATTCTCTCGCCTACGGCTGGGTCGAGATAGGCGGATACCGTTTCCATTTCGATGAGGAGACAGGCAAGAAAACGCTTGGCTGGGCTACCATTGACGGTGACAGATATTACTTCGGTGAAACAGGTGCGGCTTGCACGGGCGAATTCGATGGCAGTGCCGAGAATTACGTGTTCTCACCCGAAGGTGTGCTTTCCGACGGTATAGTCAGCCTTGACGGACAGATCAAATTCAAGCGTGGCGAAGAGGAATGGCTGAGAGGGGAGTTCCACACCGAGGACGGCAAGACCTATTATTTCGATGAGGACGGCAATGCGATGATAGGCTGGGCTACCATCGAGGAAAAGAAGTATTTCTTTGATGAAGAGGGCGTGATGAAGCTGGGCATCTACACCGATGACAGCGGCACGTATTACCTGACCGATTCAGGCGCCGAGACTGAAAAATGGGTAACTCTTGAAGATAACAAGACCTATTATTTCACCGCCGATGGCAAGGCGGCAAAGGGTTGGACCAAGATAGGCGGCATTGATTATTATTTCGGTGATGATTCAACGCTGCGCAGCGGCTGGACGACCATTGAGGATAAGAAATATTATCTTGAAAGCGGCGTTATGCTGAGAGGTCCCGTATATATCGAGAACGAGTATTATAATCTGGGTGAGGACGGCGTTCTCAGCGAAGGCTGGATAACCTGGAACGGCAACACCTATTATAACCTGTCGGGCGGCTTGGTAGCAACAGGCTGGCAGGACATCGACGGCAAGCAGTATTATTTCGACTGGGAAGGCATAATGCTTACCGATACCGAGGTGGACGGCATCACTCTTGGTGCTGACGGTGCTTCGGTCAGTGAATAAAACACAGGCACTTTTGTTTTGTACAGAGGTGCCTTTTTGTTTCCGCCTTTATATGAAAAAAGGACCTCCGCTTTGCAACTGAGCGGAGGTCTTTATCATTTATTATTTCTTCATTGCATTGTTTATTGCAGATACGAGCGCTCTTACAGAAGATACTATGATATCAGAATGTCTGCCGACACCCCAGAATATCTTATCACCAACGTTTATGCCCACATAGGAACAAGCCTCTGAGGTCGTCTTTCTCTCAAGTGCATGCTCGGTATAGGTGTCAACATTTATCTCCATGCCGATCTCGGTGGTCAGTGCATTTGCAACTGCATCAAGTCTGCCGTTGCCGTCAGCGCTGCATTCAACTTCCTTGCCGTTGATGACTGCCTTTACAGTCGCACCGATAAGATCATCAGCCTTCTGTGTGTAGTGTGCTTCGAGTATGTCAACAGGCGATGTGATGTTCAGGTAGGTCTCCTTGAATATCTGGTGTACCTCGCTTCTGCTGAGCTCCTTGTGAGCCTTGTCGGAGATATCCTTTACCTTGTAACCGAAGTTCTCTCTCATAGCCTTAGGCATGTCATAGCCGTACTGCTGTTCCATTATGAAGCCTATGCCGCCCTTGCCCGACTGCGAGTTGATGCGGATAACATCGCCCTCGTACTCTCTGCCCACATCGTGGGGGTCGATGGGCAGGTAGGGACAAGTCCAGTGCTTGTCGTCCTTCTCCTCACGCCATTTCATGCCCTTTGCGATAGCGTCCTGATGTGAACCCGAGAATGCAGCATAAACCAGTGAGCCCGAGTAAGGCTGTCTGTCATATACCTTCATTCTGGTAACTCTCTCATAAAGCTCTATCAGTGAAGGAAGATCGGTGAAGTCAAGACCGGGCTCAACGCCGTGGGTGTACATGTTAAGTGCCAGTGTAACGATATCAACGTTGCCTGTTCTCTCACCGTTGCCGAAGCATGTACCCTCAACTCTGTCACCGCCTGCCAGCAGACCAAGCTCGGTGTCAGCAATGCCTGTGCCGCGGTCGTTGTGGGGGTGCAGGGAGATTATCAGATTCTCTCTGTTGTGGAGAGTTTCGCACATATACTCTACCTGCTGAGCATAAACGTGGGGCAGTGACATCTCAACGGTAACAGGAAGATTGATGATGACCTTGTTGTCAGCGTCAGGCTCCCAGATATCTATGACAGCGTTGCATATCTCAGCAGCAAATTCAGGCTCAGTGCCTGTGAAGCTCTCGGGAGAATACTCAAAGGTAATATGACCCTTAGCTTTC
>CAMNMO010000271.1 GCA_946544695.1 uncultured Ruminococcus sp.
GTGTATTCCCCCCGCCGTAAGGCAAATGCGTGAACGCATGGGGGAATACACAAAAATTCAGCTGTGTTTTGTCAAAATTGATTTCCGTGCTTCACTATTTCGGTGAAAAGACCTTAAAGATCGGCACTATATTTAGTTTATATCACCTGAAACAGATAAAATTTCAGATAATCGGTCTCGGGAACATTGAGAAGTATGGGGTGGTCGGGTCCCTGCTTGCGCTCCTCTATCAGCTTCAGCGAAACGCCTGCGTCCCTTGCGGCTGAGATGAGCATTTTCACGAAAAGGTCATTGCGCATGAAGTGGGAGCACGAACAGGTCGCAAGGTAGCCGCCCCTTGGCAGCAGCTTCATGGCACGGTAGTTTATCTCCTTGTAGCCACGTTCGGCGGAATTCACAGTTTTGCGGCTCTTTGTGAATGCGGGCGGGTCAAGTATTATGAAGTCGTAGTCGGCTTTTTCCTCTGCGAGCTTTGGCAGCAGGTCAAAGACGTCCGCACAGATAAAGTCCATTTTATCGGACAGTCCGTTTCTTTCGGCGTTTGCTCTTGCTGTATCCACCGCAAACTGCGAAACGTCCACCGCAGTAACATGTTCTGCACCGCCCATAGCGGCATTCAGCGCAAAAGAACCCGTATGAGTGAAACAGTCGAGGACCTTCTTGCCCTTTGCTATCTTTGCGGCTGCAAGGCGGTTGTACTTCTGGTCAAGGAAGAAACCTGTTTTCTGACCATTCTCAACGTCAACCTTATAAATAACGCCGTTCTCGCATATCTCTGTGACAGGGTCGGGCATCTCGGCGGGCAGGAAATCAGCTTTATACCAGCCTTTGCCCTGCGCCAGACCTTCCAGCTCCCTGATAGCCACATCATTGCGCTCCATTATGCCACGCAGCGCCAATCCGTCAGCTGCAAGTTCTTCGGTAAGCAGACGGTAGAGCATGTCCTTGCGCTGCTCCATGCCAAAGCTAAGCAGCTGCACCGACAGCAGGTCGCCGTACCTGTCGACCGTCACGCCGGGCAGACCGTCAGATTCGCCGTGCACCAGTCTGCATGCGGCTATGTCATCACCCATGACTGTCTTGCGGTGGTCGATGGCATAGCGTATGCGGCGCCTGAAAAATCTCTCACCGAACTTTTCATTTGCATTATCGGAGAGTATCCTGACCCTTATCTTGCTTGAGAAACTCACAAGTCCCGAGCCCAGATAACTTCCCTTTTCCGTCATTACATCGGCGATCGAGCCGTTTTCGACCTCCTCGGGGGACTTTACTATCTCGTTGTCATACACCCAGGGGTGACCGTTTTTAAGTCTTTCCGCACAGCGCTTAGTCACGATGAATGCGGGAAAGCTCCTCTGCTGCTTCATTTCTTTTCCTCCGTTTTTCCATATTTCTTATTGACCAATGCGGTATAAAACACCATGTCTGCCAGCGAAAGTACGATCAGAAAACCATACGAATATGTGAACAGCATACGCATGGGCAGCTGTCTTATCATGTACTCGTTCCATATAATGCCAAAATACACAACTACCGTCACAGCAGATATATCCAGTGCGGTCTGCAGTGCTGCCGACAGCCTTGTGCTGACCTCAGCGTTATCAGATGACTTTCTCTTGGCAAGCCTGTTTGCTGTCTTCGGTATGATGATATCAAAAAGCAGTGCAGCCGCCGAGATCGCAAACGGGTAGAACAGCATGATCTTGCTGCCTGTGACATCTATCGGCTGATGCCCGTGAAACACCATATGCATCTTCTCTGAAAAATTCATGCCTTCGGTAACAAATGCTTCGCCCTTGAAGTGTATGCCAATTTGTGCAGGCAGACCTCCGTAAACCAGCAGCAGCCTTGTCAGCCCGAAGAAAAACAGGCATAGCTCAGATATAAACAAGACCCTGTGCAGCTTCTGTGAGCGCCGCTTTACAGTATCTTTCCCCTTGAGGGAGCCCAGCAGCAGCCACAGATAATAGCCTTCTGCATTGCCTTTGCCCATAAGCACTGTTTTCAGCTGCTTCTTCCCTTCGTCTGTCATTTCAGTTCTCCGCAGGCACGAAGTCCACCTTGCCCGAGTTTACATTCGCACCCAGCACTTTGACACCGATCCTCTGACCTACACGGTATACCTGCCCCGTTGAGAAATTCTTCAGCTGCATCATACCGTCGCACTCATAGTAACCCTCGGGCATATTGTCAACATGCAGCAGACCCTCGCAGGTGTTGTCAAGCTCGATGAAAAGCCCGAAATCGGTCACTGAGGTTATGACTCCCTCATAGCATTCGCCGACATGACCCGACATATACTCAGCCTTGTAGCAGTCATCGCAGGCACGCTCTGTCTGCATGGCGGTCAGCTCTGTTTCGGTGGAACGGTCAGCTGATGCATAAACGAATTTATTGAACCTGCTGCGGCATTCCTCCGCAGTCATACCGTCCAGAAAAGCGGACATTATCCTGTGTATCGAAAGGTCGGGATAACGGCGTATGGGCGAGGTAAAATGCGCATAGTCCTCCAGCACCAGTCCGTAATGACCGATAGGCTCGGTATCATACTTCGCCTTTGACATGCTCCTCAGCACCGCATTGTTGATTATCTTTTCTGCGTCCGTATTTCTGGACAGTTCAAGTATCTCAGCCAACTGCTTGGGCTTTGGCTCATCACCCAGAACATAGACAATGTTCAGCCCCGCAAGCAGTTCTTTGAGACCGTCTATCTTCTCGGCAGAGGGGGGCTCGTGCACACGGTAGACGAACGGCAGCTCGTTTTCTCTGCCGAACATGGCTGCGCACTCATTGGCAGTCAGCATGAAATCCTCTATCATCTCCTGTGCGAAGCCACGCTTGTATTCGCCCACACCAACACAGATATTATCCTCATCTATCAGCAGTGCGCTCTCGCTGGTCTCTATCTGCGGCGCACCTCTGGACATACGCTTTTTGCACAGTATCTCAGCAAGTTCCTTCATCAGCGGCAGCTGGTCTGAGACCTCAGCGTACTTCTCTGAAAGTTCACGGCTGACAAAGCCGTCAAGTATATCGTTTATCTCGGAATAAACGCCCTTCACCCTCGACCTGATGACCGACTTTGCGAACTTGTAGCTCTTTATGACACCTGCCTTGTCAAGCTCGCACAGGCATGTGAACGCAAGCCTGTCCTCCTGCGGATTGAGCGAACATATACCGTTTGAAAGTTCGGCAGGCAGCATAGGTATAACACGGTTTGCATAATACACGCTGGTGCCACGCTGAAAAGCTTCGTTATCAAGCGGCGAACGTGGTGTGACATAGTGCGAAACATCTGCTATGTGCACACCCAGGATATAGCCGTCATCGGTTTTCTGAACGGACACGGCATCGTCGATATCCTTTGTGTCTGCGCCGTCTATGGTGAAGATTGGCAGGTCACGCAGGTCGAGCCTGTCAGCCTTTTCCTCGGCGCTTATGCCTGCTGCGGACACCCGCCTTGCTTCGTCTATGACTTCCGCAGGGAACACAGGTGTAAGTCCTGCTGCTTCAACTATTCCCAGCGCACAGACCGCAGCTTTCAGCGAACTTCCCAGACAGCTGACTATCTCACAGCGGTGGTCGCTGTGGCGCTCTCCACGTTTTGTAATGACCGCAACTGCCTTGTCGCCCTCATGGAGTTCAAGCCCCATCGGGTTGACAAAGTCGAGGGCATACTTGGAAATGACATCGGGCATTATTTTCAGCTTGCCGAACTCATCGACTATCTCGCCGCTGAACCTGCTGAAATTCTCCTCCTCGATACTCATGACCTCACCCTCGGGGCTTTCGCCACGGCTCTCCCTCAGCTGCACCATGACCACGTCACCGGGCATGGCACCCATCAGGCGTTTTCCCGGAATGAATATCTCCTCGCCCGTGTCAACGTTCTTCACAAAGCCAAAGCTTTTGTGCAGGCGGGTAACACGGCACTTTTTCAGTTTGCCGCCCTTACTCAGCGTAAAGCCCAGCTTGCCTTCGGTTATCTCGCCTTTCTTCTTCATTTTGTCAACTGTCTCCGCAAACTTGTCAAAGTTGAAATTCCCCTTGCGGAAACTCTTTACAAGCTCCTGAAAGCTCACAGGCTTCTTGCCCGAGGCTTTAAGCTTGTTCAGTATCATTTTTCTGTAATCCTGTTTCATATTCTCTCCTTAAAGTCCAATAATATGGACGACTATTTTCTCTTGCAGGTCTTTTTCCGATCTCA